>NZ_JBHTLT010000033.1:0-83403 GCF_042679045.1 Sporosarcina contaminans
TGGGTCCTTATTTTTATTCAAATATTAATCAAAGCCGGTGAACTTTTACTCGTCGTAAAAGTTCACCGGCTTTTTCAATTAGAGGTGGGTTTTGTCCCAGCCTCTTTATCACCGCACTTTTTTTACCTTTGCGCTCCATAGTAATTTTGGTATGGATATTGATATTGGTATGGATGAGGGTATGGATATTGATTTTGAGAGGGAACCGTTTTACGGCAGTCTTTAGGCGGTCCGATGATGACGGAAGATTTGATTGGCGAGATTGTTCTTTTCCATTGGTTTTCATCCAAACAATACGTATGAGCCATTATTTCAGGTGGCGTTAATGATAGTAGATCAGACCCAAGAATGATTTCCGGAGTTGGTGCATCGAAAATAGCAAATAGGTGGGTACTGTCAGCTGTTGCAACTTCATAATGCCACCAGCCTCGTGGAATATTGACGAGCTTTCCGGGAGTTAGTGAATAATGCTGAAGTTGTTTGGTGAACGGATTGAGTATAGAGACTAATGCACTGCCGGAAATGCAAAAGACGATCTCTTCGGCATTTTGATGATAATGCGGTTCAATGACATTATCTTTACTAAGGTGAATATCAAGAAATGAGACGTTTTTTAACGTGTTCAGCTGTTCAACGCCCGTGACATTTATATAATTCCGATTATCCTTCTTGAAAAAAAGACTATCCTTCATGTCAAAAACAAACTGCGCCGTAGGCAATGAATAATCGATTGAAGAACTCAATGCTACATCCTTTCTATTAAATATTGACTTCATTCTATACAGGATATGTAGGCGGATGGAAGGGAGTGAGGAAAAAGCTTTCCAAAAAGTTTTAGTGCTCTTTGAAACGGTCAGTATTCTTTTGACAATACTATTAATTATTTCCGATATAAAAGTACTATGGATTTTATAAATTCTACTATAGGACAAATTTATTTGAGTTATCCATACATTTAGTATAATCCAATATAATCCGACAATTTCTTGTTTTGAGAGATGAGTTGGTTATTAAGAGTCCCTGAACTTATTATTCTAAAAGGAGGAAGTGATCGTTATGAAATAACATGAATCCACACACACTGTCGTGAATCAGAAAGAAAAGGGTTTGTGATTCAACAACGACCTCTCAACAAGCGAACTAATTGTAATGAGCTGGAAAACCTTCTGCAGACTACTGACGAGGTAGTGCAGTACAGCGAAATGACAGGCAACATTGGTATAATCAGTCGTATAGATTCAAAAAACGTTATGAATAATGAAAAATGGAAGCATATGAATGATTAAAATGACTATGAAGGAGAGATAAATGATGGAAGTAACGTCAATTGCTACTTTTGAGTGTGAGATTGTTTCGAAGGAATTTAAATTGATTGGGCAAAGCATTACAGCGAATTATCCACAATCATTTCCGAATGCGGCGATCGAAGTCCAAGTAGAGTTCTTGAAAAAAGTGGACGAGATAAAGAATTGCAAAAACAAAAAAGTATTATTGAGTCCATATATGTGTAACGATATTATGGCAACTTATTTCGCATGCCTCGAAGTTGAAGAAATTGCTGATGTACCTGAAGACATGGTCGGTTTTGCAATTCCTTTAATGAAATACGCAAAAGTGAGCTGTTCGAATAAGACGATTGACAAAGGATATTCAAAGATCTTCGAATGGATGGGTGAAAACGGTTATAGCCAAAAATGGTATGACAAATCATTTCCAATAGAGATTTATTACTTGGAAGGTGCTGAGGAAGAAATTGTTGAAATTTTAATACCGATCAATGAATAAAAATGGACGGTCTTCTATCGATCTTGTAATACGACTAAAAAACGTTCGTTTTTAATTAGATAGGTGCACTGAAAATAAAAAAGACATCAATTCATTCTTTATTTGAATTGGTGTCTCAGCTTGTTGACAAACGCTCGCATACTGCGTTGCTCGTCTCGCTCGTCCCCTCATGAACCTAAGTTCTATTCGGGTCTTCGCTCGACTTCGCGCCTTGTCTGACAAGCGTTTTCAAGCCAAGCTGGGCAAACACCTATCTCATGACTACAAACCTTAAAAGGACTGTAGACAAAGTAAAAAGATACTTTGTCTACAGTCTGAGACATCAATTCATTCTTTATTTGAATTGATGTCTTTTTCTTTGGTAATTCAATCATGTTTTGAGTCCATATCATAGTGTAAATGGGAAAAGGCCATTTCCATCTTTCTGTTAAAATGTTATCAACCACGATAAAAGGCTATCATGTCCGCTACTCCAAGTAAAGTTGTGCTTAGCGTGTTTTATGCGAATCCATATCCAATTTTGTTTTCGTTTGATCAAGTTTCTTCAGAAGGATCAACTTGGCGGGATATTGCAATAATATTGAAAACAGGCAAAAAGGAAATTACACAAGATGAAGGACTTGAATGGATTATGCATTGTTGACGGTGCTTATGCGACCGAATTGAGAGGTTTATACGTTATTGTATGATCTTTTGCGTATTGAAAGTAAGTTTTCATGCATAGGTGCTGAGTGGAAGCTCCTATTTTATTAAAAGGTAATAAAATGTTGTCCCCATTATGCTGCTGTATGCTACTATTCTCACCTTTTTCCATTTTTAGATTGTGTCCAAAGCTATACTTGGAAGTGAAAAAATATTACAAAAAGTCTCATAGGCTAACGATTGTGAGAATGTTACGATGAAGATGATTAATAGCCTATCACTATATGTATGTAGTGGGAGTGTTTCAAAACATCCTTTTGGGAGGAGAATAGGGACATGACGAGGAGAAAATGGAAAAGACGATTAAATGGATTGTTGTCGATCGGGCTTGTGGCAAGCTTACTGTTGCCTGCCGTACTTGCGTTGGCGGAGGAAGCAGATAATGAGCGTCTGGCAAATGACTTGCTCATTTCGGAGTATGTTGAGGGAAGTGGCTTTAACAAGGCAATTGAGCTCTATAACGGAACAGGAGCAGAAATTGATTTAAGCGCGTATACGTTGGAGCTGTATGCGAACGGAGCTGTCTCGGCAAATTCCAAATACGCATTATCAGGTATGTTGGCAAATGACGAAACTATTGTACTTTATCATCGAGATGCAGTGCCTGAATTGAAAAGCAAAGGGGATGTTGAAAATTCGACGGTAACGAATTTCAACGGCGATGATGCGATTGTCTTAAAAAAATTTGGCTCTGTTATCGATTCTTTTGGACAAGTCGGTGAAAGGCAAAATTGGGGAACTGACGTAACGCTTGTTCGGAAACCGGGTGTATTGTCTGGCGATACAATTGAAGATGACCCGTTTAATCGCGATGATGAGTGGATCGTTTATCCAAAAGATACATTTGATTATTTAGGGTTCCATAAGCTATATGGAGACGGTGGCGGCGAGGAGATAGAACAACCTGAGCCAGCCGAAGTGGTGCCAATCGGAGAGGCACGTAATATGGAATTAGGTGCAACAGTGACCGTCAAAGGGATTGTCGCGGCAAATTTGAAAAATACAATTTCTGTTCAAGATGCAACGGGAGGAATTGCAGTCCGGCCTACGAGTCTTGCCATTGCAGTCGGGGATGAAGTAACGCTAACTGGCAAGTTGGCTGATTACCGCGGGCTATTGCAACTGGAACAAGCAAAAGTTGTTGAGAATGCCGGTAATGTAGGCAATCCTACATCAAAAACAGTTACTGGGGCAGAACTTGGGGAAGCGATAGAATCACAATTAGTGACGATTCATAACGTCGTTCTCTCCGATGTAGAAGTAGGTGGCGGATGGGCAAATTATCTAGCAACAGATGGCCATGAATTCATCGTTCGAGATGAAACAGCGACTTTGGATTTAACGGTAGGGACAACTTACGATTCCATTACGGGGATTGTTCAGCAATTTGATGATGCTTATCAGATTATTCCACGTTCTGCACAAGATATTGTCATCGACAGTACGGTCGTTCAGCCGGTTGTCGCAAGTCCGGACAGCGGCACATTTGTTGGCGGTGTAACGGTTTCATTGGAAACCTATACGCCGAATGCTTCTATTTTGTATACGTTAGATGGACTGGACCCAATCGAAAACGGTGCAACGTATGCTGAACCTATTTTTATTTCTGAAGATACTGCGATCAAAGCTGTTGTAAAGACAGAAGATGGCCGTTATAGCGATGTACGAACTTTTACGTATCGCATAACGGAAAGCTTGAAAATCCATGATATTCAAGGGAGTGGCCATGTCTCTCCATTTAACAATCAGATGGTAGAGGGCATTGAAGGAATTGTCACGTACAAATATGAGTTGAATGGCTCAACGTACTATCACATTCAAACGCCCGATGACGAGCGGGATGGTGACTTGAATACTTCAGAAGCCGTTGTGTTGTACAGTGGGAAAGATGTTTGGAAATTATCTATTGGGGATTTGGTTTCAGTCACTGGACAAGTGAGCGAATATGCTATAGACGGTTATGATGATCGGCAGCAAACCGATTTGAAGACGACTCAAATTAATATCCGGGATGATCGTGGAGGAAAAGTCGAAATCGTAAAACGCAATGTACCTTTGCCGAAGCCGTTTATTATTAATGAGGAGAATTTGCCAAGTCAATTTATTGCAAGCCATCAATTTGCTGAGTTTGATCGGGAAAAATATGCAGCAGACTTTTGGGAAAGCCGGGAAGCAATGATTGTACAAGTCGGCGATGTAAAAGCGGTTGGACCGCAACAGCATGGAGATCTTGTAACCGTTTTCGCAAATGAACCGACAGATACTCGAAACGGCGGCATTTTATTAGAAGAGGACGATGCCAATGCGAATCGGGTGCAGTTCAGATTAGAACCGAATAGACCGGCACGTGATTTTGAAGTCGCAACAGGAGATTATTTCAATGGACCGATTCAAGGAGTTGTCGGATATTCATATCAAAACTATAAAATCTACACATCGTTAGATGAAATGAAAAAAGTCCATGTAAAAGGCGAAGCTGCTCCTGAAACGACAACAATTGTTAAAGCGGACGATAAGCTGACAATTGCATCGTATAATTTGGAAAACTTTTCAAACAATCGGAAGACGACTACGGATGATAAAGCAAGGAAATTGGCGAGAGCTTTTGCGGTAGATATGCAAAGTCCTGACATTGTCGGAGTTACGGAAGTACAAGACAATAATGGGCCCGATGCTGGGAATTCAAGCGCAAACGAAAGTTATGAGCGACTCATAAAAGCGATTGCAGATGCCGGAGGAGCAAATTATGAGTACGTGAATATTGATCCGGTCAATAATGCGGATGGCGGTCAACCGAATGCGAATATTCGCGTTGGATTTTTATACAATCCTGACCGTGTAAAGTTATCAGAAGGAATGCCTCATGGCGATGCGACGACATCTGTCGGCTATGAAAACGGCAAGTTAACATTGAATCCGGGACGTATTGATCCGAATCATAAAGCATTCAATAATAGTAGAAAGCCTTTAGCTGCACAATTTGAGTTTCAAGGAGAATCTGTAGTGGTCATTGTCAACCATTGGAATTCGAAAAATGGCGACACACCACTGTTTGGAGCAGTGCAGCCGCCTATTAATGGCAGCGAGGTGCAACGCAAGCAAATCGCAGAAATTGTCTATCGTTTTATTCGTGACATTAAAACCGATAATCCAAATGCGAATATTGTATCTCTTGGGGACTTCAATGACTTTCAGTTTTCAGACAGCTTGAAAATCCATGAAGGGGACCTTATGACAAATCTTATTAACCATGTTGAGAAGAAAGATCGTTATTCTTACGTGTTCCAAGGCAATTCGCAAGTGTTGGACCATATTTTAGTGTCCAATAATCTTGTCGATCAAGCTTTGATTGATATTTTGCATATTAATGCCGACTTCACGGACATGGCAGGCCGTGCGAGCGACCATGACCCAGTTATGGTGCAAATCAGCTTTGAGGAACCGGTAGTGTGGGAGCCAGTGCCGATTAAAAAAACCTATACGCTCATTGGAGAACATAAGAAGAAGCTGAATATTGCTGAACCGAGTGTAGCGATCTATATGGATGGTGCTTCCTCGTTGAAAGAAGGAGTCTATTTAAAAGGAGATTATGCTGAATTGACCGGTGAAGGATTCAAAACGAATCTTGTCATCATGCAGCCGAAGAAGAAAGGCTTAATTGTTGATTTAAAAGGAACGGAAATGGGGCATATTATCGTGAAAGGCGACCATCCACTTGAAATTAGAGGCGCAGAAAACATTCATAAAATCGACTTTGTCAAAGGAGCAGATTCTTCGAAAGTGTTGTTTTATAATTCAAAAGGCAAGCAAATTGAACTACCAGTAAATGGAGTATCGAATGTTAAAGGTTCACTCGAAGAGTATCAGAACATATAAGATGATGGGGAGGAAACCAAGGGTCTAGTCCCTTGATTCAGACTGTAGACAAAGTATCTTTTTACTTTGTCTACAGTCCTTTTAAGGTTTGTAGCCACTATATAAGTGTTTGCCTATCTTGGCTTGAAAACGCTTATCAAATAAGGCAACCTAAGAACGCCACGTCCTAGAGGTGCCTTAATTTCTGCAAAGAACGCAGAAATACGGCAAATCGAACCCTTCGCTGTTCGATTCGCAGTATGCGAGCGTTTGTCAACAAGCTGGGTTTTCTATTTATATCAGTACTGCAAAGTAATGGAAATGATAGCGTTTTTAATAAATTTTTTTTACAAATATATTAATAATCTTATTGACCTAAGACCAATCTACTATTATATTAAAATTAATCGTTTAATCTGAATCCCAAGGAGAATGGTCATGTCAATAGGAAAGAAAATTTATGCGGGTTTTGGGGCTGTTTTAGTAATTTTAATTGTAATTTCAGCTTTTAGTATTTACGAGTCGCGCAATATTACGTCATCGTACGAAAAGATGCTCAACAACCGGATGAAACAATCAGAGTTATCTGAGAGAATTCAGAAGGAGATGGGAATGCAAGGCTTGTATATACGTGCTTATATCCTGCAAAATGATGAAAATCTATTACCGATGTTGCAAAATCATCAGCAAAGGTTAAAATCGGCGGTTGATGAATTATCTACATACACTCACTCGGATGAAATGAAAAGCTTAACGGCAATTGTGAAGGAAAACATATCATTGTTCGACGAAGCAGCTACCGAAGTCATTGATCTTGCCAAAGCGGGAAAGACGATGGAAGCTTTGAAAGTATTAAACGGAGAAGCTAGTGAGGCTAATATAAACATCGAAGCTGCAAGCGTTGAGATTATAGCTTATCAAGAGAATCAATTGAAGCAGGAAAGAGCAGAAGTTGAACATACCGTAAGAATAGCGGAAATTGTTCTATGGAGTGCGATCATTATTGGGCTTATATTAGGAGCATTGATTGCTGTGACGATCGCTAATGCAGTATCAAAACCAGTTCGCAGCTTAGCAAATGCAGCAGTAAGAATTGCGGAAGGGGATTTAACCGTTCCAAATATTGAAGTAAAGTCGAAAGATGAAATAAAGGAATTGGCTGTTTCTTTTAATATGATGAAAGATAATTTGCAAAAGCTTATCAGTGAAGTGAATGGAAGTGCTTTACACGTAACAGCTTCGGCGGAGCAACTTTCTGCCAGCATGGATGAGGTTGCAAGAGCTTCACAGGAACTAAGCGGCAATATGGATTTTTTATCGAACGGCTCGAAAACTGCTGCAGCCTCTGCACAAGAGAGTTCAGTTGCAATGGAAGAGACGTCCGGTGGATTACAAAAAATTGCCGAGTCTACGCAGCTTCTGAAATCTACTGCTGCTGATACAATGGTCATCGCTGAAAATAGCGAAGAGTCCATCGAGACGGCGAAGGGGCAAATGGCACTCATTTATAATTCATCCAACAAGATGAGTGAACTCATTAGAAGATTGAGCAGGCAATCAGTGGAAATCGAAAAGATTACGAAAGTGATTACAGAAATAACAGAACAGACGAATCTCCTATCGTTAAATGCTGCGATTGAGGCAGCTAGGGCGGGAGAGCATGGCAAAGGTTTTGCTGTTGTAGCAGACGAGGTCAGAAAATTAGCGGAAGAATCAAAGCAATCGGCTAGCCAAATTGTTTCGTTGATTGCAGAAATACAAAAAGATACAAAAGATGTAGAAATGGCAGTAGATGAGAGCTTGAAAAATGTTGGATCAGGTGTGGAGACGATTGAAGTAGCAGGCGAAGCATTTACTAGAATCATTGCTTCGGTTAACACGATGTCCGACCAGATTGAAGAAATTTCATCCGCTACAGAAGAAATTTCTGCAAGTGCGGAAGAAGTTGCAGCTTCAGTCCAAGAAATTTCTTCACAAGCAACCGATTCATCGAATACGACGGAACAGAACGCAGCCGCCATTGAAGAACAAATGGCAACGATTGAAGAAGTGAACGCTGTAGCTCATGATCTAAGCAAACAAGCGATGGAACTGCAGCATATGGTTCAAAGATTTACCATTTAATAAATAAAGGAAGGACTGCCAACTGCGCATTCAGCCGCTTGACAGTCCTTTTTTAAAGTTTAAAGACTTATCGGATTTCTAAAACCATCCTGCTTGCGGGCAATGTTGGCATCCGTACAAAGTTGATCGATAAGTCTTGATCTTTTACAACTACATAATCCAAGTCATTCACAAGGAATGATAATGTAGCTTTCATAATTGAAAGCGTTAAACCTTCACCAGGGCATCGGTGCCCGCGTGCTGGATCACCTCCTCCTTGAGGAACAAAATTGTAAAGATCAATTTTTTCATCTATAAATCTTTCCGGCTTAAATTCATTTGGACTTTGCCAAATAGTAGGATCGTGATTTGTACCATATAAGTCAATTAATACCGTGTCTCCCTCATGAAATGAATAACCTTTCCATTCAAAATCAGTACGTGCCTTCGCTCCTAAAAATGGAGCGAACGGATAATAACGGCGTACTTCCTGTGCGAACATCTCCAACTCACTATCTGTTGCATTTGAAAGTTTGTCTTCATATTCCGGATGATCGTGCAAGGCAAGCGCGCTGAAAACGACAAAACGGGCAACTGCTACTATGGGGCGTAGTACATTGATCAATTCTACAGCGGCGCTCTGAAGATCGAGTAATTTTCCATTTGCATCTTTGTATGTTGCAATTTTCTCAATGGCTTTGCCGACACTTTTGAATTGTCCATTGCGAAATTCAGAAAGTATATTTTTGATCCAATCCTCAGTGCGCTTCCTAGCTTTTCTGCCTTCTTGATAACGTGGGCCGACACCGCCTAAGGCGTCAATCAAAGCTCCTAAATCATATGCGCGTTTCGATACTTCGCATTCTTTAAGAGGTACGCCAGCCCATATACATGCTACTCGGCATAACACCTCTTCCGCTTCATCGAATAATATGATACGCTCTCCTTTATTCCATTTTGATGCTTGAGCATTCCATTGTTCTACAGTCAGTTTATGGATGTACTGTAGTCCTTCTTCACTCATCATAGATAGAAATAAATGTTTCAGAGCGCTATGTTGCTTTCCCTCCATCGTTTGAATTCCATTTTCTCCGAACAACGTCTTTTGCACCCTTTTCGGGATTGCCCCAATTCGTGTAAAACGGGAAGAGTCATAAAATAATTCGACAGCATCGCGTCCGACCATACAAATCATCTTTTTCCCCAATAACGTCGTTTCAATAATCTCGGAATTATATTTATCGAATCTATTGTGTAAAAAACAATAGCCTTCCGTTAACAATTGAAAAGTATGATCCAGTCCTTTATCAGCAGGTATTTGCATGATATGCCAACTCCTATTTATATGATGATACTGTAATATTCCCTAAATAATTGCTCAGTAACATCAAATTACAAGGAATTTCGATGAAATTATTTATATAAAAATAATATACAAAAATGTTGAAAAATATATTGTTTATCGAATCTTCTTAGTATACTATTAATCTAATAAATATTCATGAATTGGAATAAGGGGGAGAAATGATGAGCAAAAAGGGGTTTTTGCTATGTTTTGTCATGTTGCTATCTGCTGCATTACTTGCTGCATGCAGCGGTGACGGGTCATCGGATAGTGGATCTGCTGGCAATAAAAACAGCGAAGGAGATAACCGCACACTGACGATCGCAATGGGATCGGATATTGTTAGCTTCGATATTCATAATCATAACAATACTTCTACGGAGGCTGTCCACGACAATATGTTCAATTATCTTTTCAAAAGAGATGATAACAATGAAATCCAGCCAGAGCTTGTTGATACGTTTGAACAATTGGATGATGTGACAGTGCAGATGAAATTGAAAGAAGGCGTGAAATTCCATAATGGGGATCCACTCACTTCAGAAGATGTCAAATTTACGCTTGAGCGTGTAGCGACAGATGACACTTTAAAAGAGTTCCCGAACTATAAACAAATTAAGCAAGTAGATATTGTCGATGACCTTACATTCAATGTCGTGACGCATGCACCAGAGCCTTCATTGTTCCATAGACTGTCTCGGTTAGGTTCAGGTATGCTCCCGAAAAATTATATTGAAGAGAATGGATGGGATCATTTCCTGTCGAATCCTGTTGGAACAGGTCCATACAAATTTAAAGAATGGATTCGTGATGATCGGATTGTTTTAGTTCCATTTGAAGACTATTTCGAAGGTAAAGAAGAGGAGTGGGATGAAGTCGTATTCCGTGTTATTCCTGAAAATTCAACTCGAGTTTCAGAGTTGCTGACAGGCGGTGTAGATATTGCAGTAAACGTGCCGCCTAGTGATTGGGATCGTGTCGATAAAAATGAGGGAACGTCAATGAAGAAACAAACTTCAAATCGTACGATTATGTTGATTTTGCGTGCAACTGAAGGGTATCCAACAGCAGATGTCCGCGTTCGCCAAGCAATTGATTATGCAATTGACGATGGCTCATTGGCAGAGCATGCATTAAAAGGCGGCGGAATCCCGACACGCACACGGGTGGGGCCAGGGAACTTCGGGCATAATCCGGACTTGTACGACACATATAATTTTGACCTTGAAAAAGCGAAGGAGCTATTAACCGAAGCAGGTTATCCGGATGGATTTGAAATGACGTTGCACTCACCTAAAGGCCGCTATTTGCAAGATGCAGAAGTGACAGAAATGATCGCGGGTATGCTTGCACAAGTCGGTATTAAAGTGAATATCGAATTCATGGAGTGGAGCAATTTTGTAGAAATGCGTACTGCGAAAAAGAATAAGGATGCATATTTATTAGGTCTGGGTAATTCCATGTTTGACGGTGCTTATTCTGTTGACTGGTATCGCGCGGAACGTTTCGAAGGAGAAACGGATTATAAGAATGATGAAATCGAAGAGTTGTTGAATGCGTCTGCTACGAATATGAACCCCGAAGAGCGTGAAAAACAAATACAGCAAATAGAAGAAATTGCGGCTGAAGATGTTCCACATGTCCAGCTTTACCAAGAAACCATTAATACAGGGGTAAACGATCGAATTGAATTCAACCCGCCTCAAGATGAAATGATCTACGTCCCGAAAATCAAACGAAAATAATTGAAGCAGCCGTGGGCCGGGGTTCTTTCCTGGCCTTGCTGTTTTTCTTGAATGATTAGGGCTATAAAAAATTAGTAGCGCACGCAGAGCTTGATTCGGTGTTGATACAGCATTTCACATCATATAAAGACTTCGTAAACAAGTTGTAAGGGAGGTATCATTTGGATGCTGAAATTCCTATTAAAAAGACTGTTGGAATTCATTCCGGTGCTATTGATCATTTCATTTATCGTTTTTTCGCTCGTGTTTGTTGCAGGAAATCCAGTTGCACTAATGTTGCCAGAGGATGCGAGCCAAGAAGATATTGAACGGTTAACTGCTGCGCTCGGACTTGACCAGCCATTTATCGTGCAATATGGAAAGTATATGTTAGGGCTATTGCAAGGAGATTTTGGAAACTCATTTCGATACAACACAGAAGCATTGCCGTTAGTCCTTGAACGGTTACCTGCCACTTTGGAATTGGCTGCGGCAGCTATGCTGATTGCAATAATAATTAGCATACCGTTCGGAATTTGGTCAGCGACGAAAAAGAATACTTCAATGGATCTTTTGGCAACTGGTGGAGCGGTTCTTGGCAAAGCGATGCCGAATTTCTGGCTTGGAATAATGCTAATTTTGCTATTTTCTGTCACATTAGGATGGTTTCCAGTATCAGGAAGAGGCACTGTTGCCCATTTAATATTACCTGCTATTACATTGGGGACGGGCATTGCTGCGGAAATGACAAGGCTCATCCGCTCGAGCATGGTCGAAATCTTAAGTCAGGATTACGTCAGAACTGCGAAGAGTAAAGGAATTCGTGACTTTTTCGTTGTTTATAAACATGCTTTCCGAAATTCTCTTATACCTGTAGTAACGATTACAGCACTCCAAACTTCAACGCTTGTCGGTGGTGCTTTAATTACAGAAACGGTATTTTCATGGCCTGGATTGGGCCAGCTTCTCATTCAAGCAGTCAATACGAGGGACATGGCGATTGTACAGGCGAGTGTATTCATCATTGCTATTTTAGTCATTTTGATGAACTTATTGGCAGATGTCATTTACCGAATTTTGGACCCGCGTATTAAATACAGTTAAGGGGGGATCGAAATGTCAGCAAATATTCAACATACAGCCGATCCTATCGGAATAAAAAGCGAGAAGAAAAAAAGGAATGCGTTCGTCAGCTTGTCCAAATCGCTTTTAAAAAGCAAGACTGGAACATTCGGTTTTTTGATCATCATAATTGTGTTTTTCATAGCTGTTTTCGCTCCTCTTTTGGCACCTCATGATCCGAACGCAATTAATCCAGTCAAAATGCTGCAGCCTCCTTCCTGGTTAGATGGAGGAGAATCTGGATACTTTTTAGGAACCGACAACTTAGGACGTGATATTTTAAGCAGAATCATTTACGGATCAAGAGTGTCCTTGCTTGTTGGAATTTCATCCGTCATTTTAGCTGGCATAATTGGTATTCTCATTGGTCTTGTATCGGGATATTACGGCAAATGGATTGATGCGATTCTCATGCGACTTGTCGATTCATTTTTATCAATCCCCAATATTTTATTTGCGTTAGTTTTTTTAGCGGTATTTGGACCGAGCGTGCCAACATTAATCATCGTATTAGGCGTTACGAATTGGACTGCGTACGCGAGAATTGTAAGAGGGGAAACGCTTTCCATTAAAGAACGTGAATATGTACGGGCGGCTCGTTCATTAGGCGTTAAAAATGTAAAGATTATTGTCCGCCACATATTGCCGAATGTCATTTCATCTTTTATTGTCATTTCGACTTTAAGCGTTGCGACTACGATTATTTTGGAAGCCTCACTAAGCTTTTTAGGATTAGGCGTACAACCGCCGACCGTTTCTTGGGGCGGAATTTTGAGCGATGGCCGTGATTACTTAGCGACAAGCTGGTGGTTGGCAACATTCCCAGGCTTGGCGATTACGATTACAGTTTTGGGCATCATCTTCTTAGGAGATTGGCTGCGTGATGTCTTAGACCCTCGTTCACAAAGCCGGAGTTAAGGAGGATGGCGACATGAATACAGAAACGATCTTGAAAGTGGATAATTTGCATACGTACTTTAAGACAGAACATGGCAAGGTGCCTTCGGTAAATGGTGTTTCCTTTGAAGTGAAGGAAGGAGAGACACTTGCGATCGTAGGTGAATCGGGCTCGGGGAAAAGCGTCACATCGCTATCTATTATGGGGTTGATTGAGGCCCCGGGCAAGGTAGAAAAGGGCAGTATCCTTTTTGAGAAAACAGATTTGACAAAAATAGATAAGAAAGCGTATCGCAAATTAAGAGGGAATGAAATTGCGATGATTTTCCAAGAACCGCTTACGTCACTTAACCCTTTATTTACAATTGGCAATCAATTATCTGAAGCAATTAAATTGCATCAGAAAGTAGATAAGCGGGTTGCAAGAGTAAAAGGAATTGAAATGCTAAAGCATGTTGGAATACCAAGGGCAGAAAAAGTTTTTGATTCGTATCCGCATGTGTTGAGCGGAGGCATGCGCCAGCGGGTCATGATTGCGATGGCGTTATCATGCAATCCGAAGCTGCTCATCGCCGACGAACCGACAACAGCTTTGGACGTAACGATTCAAGCACAGATTTTAGAGTTAATGAAGAAATTATCTACTGAAAATAATACTGCGATTTTATTGATCACCCATGATTTAGGTGTAGTGGCAGAAATGGCGGATAAAGTCGTTGTCATGTATGCCGGGCAAGTAGTTGAGCATACAGACGTTTTCACGTTGTTCAGTAACCCGAAGCATCCGTATACGAAAGGGCTCTTGGACAGTACGCCGAAATTTCATGAAGCGGAAGAAGAGCTATCGTCCATTCGGGGTACGGTGCCTACGCCAGCCACAATGCCAGTCGGATGCAAGTTTCATCCGCGCTGTCCTTTTGCTACGGAACAATGTATTGTTCAAGAACCCGTTTTAGAGGAAATTTCGGATGATCATCAAGTGAGATGTTGGCTTTATGCAGAAAAGGAGGCTGTCGTTTCATGAAAGACAATTTATCTGTTCAAGAAATGGACAAACGGCCTTTATTGGAAGTGCAAAATCTAAAAAAACACTTTGAAGTGTCAGATGGGTTTAGGAAAAAGAAATTGCTGAAAGCTGTTGATGGAATCAATTTTTATCTAAATGAAGGAGAAACGTTAGGAATCGTTGGAGAATCAGGCTGCGGCAAATCGACAACAGGTAATCTATTAATTCATTTGCTTGAGAAAACCGATGGTAAAATTATTTTCAATGGAAAAGATTTAGATCAGCTGACGAAAGAGGAAATGCGAAAATCCCGTGCGGATATTCAAATGATTTTTCAGGATCCGTTTTCATCCTTAAATCCTCGTATGCGAGTCGTTGACATTATTGGCGAGCCGTTGAAAACGCATACGAAGATGAAAAAGAATGAAATTCGTGAAAAGGTTTATCAATTGATGGATGCAGTAGGCTTAGATCGTTCTTACGGCAGCCGTTATCCGCATGAATTTAGCGGTGGGCAACGCCAGCGAATTGGCATTGCAAGAGCAATAGCGTTACGGCCTAAGCTCATTATTTGCGATGAACCAGTATCCGCATTAGACGTTTCCATTCAAGCCCAAATACTGAATTTGCTTATTAAGCTGCAAAAAGAGTTTTCTTTGACGTTCATTTTTATTGCGCATGGCTTGCCAGCTGTGAAATATATTAGTGATCGGATTGCAGTTATGTACTTAGGGAAAATTGTAGAAATTACAACGAAGAATCAATTATTCAATCAACCGATGCATCCGTATACAGTAAGCTTGGTGTCAGCGGTGCCCTTGCCAGATCCTTTCATTCGAGATACGAGAGAACGGATCATTTTGGAAGGCGATATACCAAGCAACGTCGATATCCCTTCAGGATGCAGGTTTCGGACGCGTTGTCCGTATGCGCAAGAACGATGCAAGTTAGAGGAACCGGATTTAGTTGAGCTGGAAAAAGGCCATTCTGTCGCTTGCCATTTTCCGTTTAGAACGATTCAAAACAAGAAAGGGGAAGATGAGCTTGAAGGAATTTCTGCAAGCAAATGAACAAGAAATGCTGAACCTATTGGAAAGGTTAGTGAACATTGATTCGGGTTCAACAAATAAAGAGGGAATCGATGAAGTCGGAACAATTTTGAAAGCTTGCTATGAGGAAATCGGTTTTACAACAGAAGTTTTTAAGAACGATCAAAATGGAAACAATTTATTGTTCACTTATAAAGGTGCAGAGAAACCTTCACTTGTTTTTGTCGCGCATATGGATACCGTCTTCAAAAAGGGAACTGCTCAAAAGCGTCCTTTTAAAATTGAAGGGAACCGCGCCTATGGACCAGGGGTCATTGATATGAAAGCGAGCCAAGTTGCACTTTTATACGCAATGAAAGCATTGAAGGAGAACAATGAAGATGCTTTAAAATCCGTTCAAATCATCTTGAATGGAGACGAGGAAATTGGTTCGCCGACTTCAAGAGGATTAATTGAATCAACGGCGAAAGGAAAGAGCTATGCCCTAATAATGGAGCCTGCACGCAAAGATGGCTCTTTAGTAACAGCCCGACGTGGAGGAGGGCGATATTCCATATATGTGAAAGGGAAAGCAGCCCATTCGGGCATTGAACCGCAAGCTGGAATTAGTGCGATAGAGGAGCTAGCCCATAAAATTGTCAAACTGCATGCTTTAACAAATCATGAGGAAGGAATTAGCGTCAGCGTCGGTTTGATTGAAGGAGGAGAGTCGGTCAATACGATTGCTCCATCTGCGGTCGGGCATGTGGATGTTCGCATTACTTTAACAGAACAAGCAGCCATTTTGGACCGGCAAATTCGGGAAATATGTGCAACGCCGGACGTTTCAGGCACTTCTATTACATTGGAAGGCGGCATTAATCGTCCTCCAATGGTGAAAAACGACATGACAATTATGCTCTTGAATATCATTAAGGAAAAAGGCCGCGAGTTGGGGATTGACATTACCGATGTCGCAACGGGTGGGGGATCAGATGCATCGTTCACTTCGGCAGTTGGTGTACCAACAATCGACGGGTTAGGACCTGTCGGCGGCGGAGCCCATAGTGAAGAAGAATATTTGGAAGTCCCCTCTTTAATTGAAAGAACAAATTTATTGGCAGAACTATGTGTCGAATTATCGAAAAAAACAAGTGTAACTGTATAAAGAATGCAGTAGAGGCCCCGATCGCAAATCATTCGGAGCCTCTTTCTTTTTCAATCGATAAATGAAGGCGGAGATCATTACTTACATGAGCCAATTCTTCATCGTCCACTACGTAATACCAAATGCCGTCAATCCACTTGCCATGACCTTGTGTCAGCATCAATTGTTCCACGTCCTTTGCCGCTTCACGATAGTTTTTCTGAATATCGATCATATCGTCTAATGTCATATTTGTGCGTACATTCGTTTTAATTGCATCGAAAATTTCTTTCACATTTAATAGGCTGTTTAATGACGCGCTCCGGCGTAAAACCGCTTGAATGACTTCTTTTTGACGATCTTGACGGCCAAAATCGCCCCGAGGATCATGATAGCGCATCCTGACATATGCCAATGCTTCTTCACCATTCATTTGAATTAAACCTTTAGGGAATGAAAACCCTTCCTCGCTAAAAGCCATCGTATTTTCAACAGTAATGCCATCTAATGCATTAATAATCTGTTGAAAGCTTTCCATATTCACTTGTACAACATAATCGATCGGCAAATCCAATAAATGCTCCACGCTATTTAAAGACATTTCAATACCACCATATGCATAAGCGTGATTCAATTTATCTTCAATATTTTTTCCGACAATCAGTGTGTATGTATCTCTCGGAATGCTAAGCATTTTTGTCGACTTCAGTGTAGGATTCACTGTTAAGACGATCATTGTGTCGGATCGTCCTCTATCTCCATCCCGCTCATCAACGCCTAATAATAGAACAGAAAAAGGGTCTTTCTTTTGAAAAACAATAGGTTCCTCTCTTTTTTCAGAAACCTGCCGTTCCATAGGCACATGTATTTCTTTCGCTGTTTCTGTAACCTGTTTTAAGAAAAAGAGACTATAAATTGTAAGTGCCATTAGGGAAATGCCGATGATCCCGATCGCCAATCGAATTGTGAACTTAAGTTTATTGCTCATAATTACGCCCCCACTTTGAGTATGAAACATTCGTTGGTAATAGTTTACGCAATTGACTAAAAAAGTAGTCGGCGTGCTCCTTAAAATATAGTTACAGAATGTTCAATATATAACTTGTACTCTGAAATTTTGATTGATAATATGATAGTGAATGGGAGACGAATCGAAAAAAGGAGTGGTGAGGATTGGGGTTTATGACGGATGTTTTGCGCAAACATGTTGAGGAACAACCTGAAAAAATATTTACTTCTTTTAATGGCCGTAATTGGACGTACAAAGACTTTTTTGGAAAGGCAGAAAAGGTAGCAGCATATTTTCAGGAAAAGGGATATGAGAAAGAGGATATCATTGCCCTTTATACATTAAATTCGGATCTCTTTTTAGTATGTTATTTCGGAATCCAGCTAGGCGGATTTACAGTTATGCCCGTCAATACAAAGTTGACTGCCCCAGAAGTGGAATATATCTTCAACCATTCTGAAGCAAAAGCGATCATTTATGATGAGCGTTTAAATGAGATTGTTCATAAAATAAATCATTCATTCAATGAAAAGATATCACTATCTGATTTGGATAGCATATTTGAGAATGATGATCTCCTTTTCGAGCCGAAAAAACAATTTGGGGATGATGTAGCTGTTGTGATGTATACATCAGGGACGACGGGCAAGCCAAAAGGTGTCATGCTGACAAATCAAAATATCCTTTCGACAGCAACGATTTGGGCTGAAGCAATGGAGATTACTAAATCGGATCGCATGTTAATCTCCACACCACTTTTCCACTGTGCAGCAAGCCATGTTTTTGCCGTACCTGTTACGTTGAAAGGCGGAACGATCATTATCGAAGAGTCCTTCTCTCCAAAGGAAACGCTGAATTTATTGCAAGCTTCCGAAGCGACCATGTTTTTCGGTGTTCCGTCCATGTATACGATCCTATTGAATATGCCAGAAATTAAAGACGTAGAGCTGCAAGCCTTGCGCCTATTCTGTTACGGAGCGGCTCCAATGCCATATGAAATATTAAAAAAGCTGAAGGCTGCGTTCCCTCAAGTGAAAGTTCAAAATTTGTACGGTCAAACAGAAAATACGCCCGCCGCATCGACTTTGAAAGATCATTTGGCACTAAAAAAAATCGGTTCTGTCGGAGAAGCTTTGCCTCAAACTGAATTGCGCATTGTAGATGAATACGGCAACTTCCTACCTGTTGGCCAAGTAGGTGAAATTGTAATGAAAGGGCCGCAAGTGATGAAAGGCTATTTGAAAAATGAAGAGGAAACCAAAAGAGCGATTCGAGATGGGTGGCTGTACACGGGTGATCTTGGCAGAATGGATGATGACGGTTTGCTTTATATAGTTGATCGTAAAAAAGATATGATTATCCGGGGCGGTGAAAATGTCTATCCGGTTGAAGTGGAAGAAGTGCTGTATCAACTTCCGGAATTGATGGAAGCAGCGGTAATTGGAATTCCACATGAGGTATTTGGGGAAGTGCCGAAAGCGTATATCGTCGTCAAGAAGGGTCAAACATTGACAGAGCAGGATGTCTTTGCACATTGCGCAAAAAACCTTGCAAAGTATAAAATTCCTCATGAAATTGAATTTCTTGATGAGCTTCCGAGAAACGCTTCTGGCAAAGTGCTAAAGCATACGTTGAGGAAAGAGGTAAAGTCTATCGTAAATGAATGACAAATGGCTGTCGAATTAGTCCACACCAGTCCTGTTGTTTTTCACATCCAATACTGAAAGAAGTTTCAAGAATGGCACCATTTTTCAAACCAACAAAAAAAGGGCTAACACAGAAAGTCAGTTTTCACTGAGCTTCTGGATAGCCCATTTTGTGGATTTAATGATAGATCCAAATCAAACTAAATGCAACTGACCTCTAAAAGTGATACTTGAGGGGTTACGATGATACGGATTTACCTATATTTCGTTATCCAACAGACGATTTTTAATTTAAATCAATAAGTATTTTGGCATGACTTTTATCTTTTTCCAGTAATTCGAGTCCATTTTCAACTAAGTCATCTAAAGCAATTTTTTTAGTGATTACTTTCTTAACATCCATTCTTCCCGAAGCTATTAAATGAATGACTTCAGGGAAGATATTACAGTATGAAAAAGAAGCTGTAATGTTAATTTCCTTCATCATTAGATGTTGCGTTACATCGATTGATACTGGTTTTCCGAAAGCGGCTATAACCATCAGTTGACCGCGTTTCTTCAAAACAGTTAGAGCTGTATTAAATGTAATTTCAGCACCAGCCGCTTCATATGCAATGTCCACACCATGTTCGTGAAGTGATAAGATTTTTTCAGTTGGATTTTCCTCCATGCTATTGATGGTGATAGTTGCTCCAACTTCTTTTGCCAATGCTAGGCGTTCGTTTGAGATATCAACTGCAATGATTTCAGCAGCCCCTGCCGTTTTAGCAGAAATGATCGTTAATAGACCAATAGGGCCAACGCCAAAAACGACAACGGTTTGACCAACTTTTAATTGACTTTCTCGAACTGCTTGCAAAGCAACAGCTGTTGGTTCTATAAGGGCCCCTTCTTCCAAGGAGACATTTTCAGGAAGTTTGTGGACCATTCTTTCATTCATGACAGCATATTCTGCAAAGCCGCCATTCGATTGAACGCCCAAAAATGCAAATTTATTTGCCAAGTTATATCGACCTTGTCGAACGTAGACATCATCATCGGGATATATTAAGGGCTCAATTGCTACGCGATCACCAACTGCTACGTCTGTTACATCTTCGCCTATTTCAACAACGGTACCAGCGAATTCATGCCCAAGAACTAAAGGAGCTTGTACACCGGTTAACTCATTTGGTTCGGTTGGTATTCCTAACCCATAATGATACGCATGCAAGTCGCTGCCGCATATACCGGCCCAACTTACTTTTACCTTTACATCTTTTTTGGATACAGAAGGTTCGTTAACTTCCTCAATTTTCACATCTTTGACTCCATAAATAACAGCTGCTTTCATTATACTTTCCTCCTTGATGTACCTATATTGTTTAATTGCTCCGCCATCATAACAAGCCATGTCATTTCATCCGCTTGTATAGTTGCAAACTTCACAAGTCCATCTACCTCGCGAATGATCAGAACGTGTCGCCTGCATTGTATCTCATCTTGTCCATCTAAATGTTTACCTTATCTATTCGAATTTGCTCTAAAGTTAGTTCTTTCAGCGAGTCACCCTCTCTTTTTTCGAGAAATGTTCGAAAAGCTAAACGCCGTTTCATTTGTATGTACAAACGTTTATGATAAATATTGTATTCATGTAATTCTTTGTTGTAAATAAATATGCTTCAGCTCAGTCCTATTTACTTCATAATCAATGAAGAACCGAAACACAGTTGGATTGGGTATGAGGTAAAACACGCTTACGTACCGATACTAACTCCTGTATAAATATTTCCCTTTTTATAAATTCAGTGATTGCTGCTACGCTAATTGTTTTAAATACGATTAAATGTAGCGATTAAAAAACCCAGCTAATCCTCTCATGAAGATTGCTGGGTTCAGCTTGTTGCTTTACAAAATGACAGAATGGTTGCTTTGAGATGAAGTGCAACTATTTTATTTGCCATTCAATTTATTTGCAAAATCGGTCAAAGACATCGATGAGTGAACGCGTTGGCGCTGGAGAGACATAATCGGATCGCCCCGATGGACATTACCTTCATCTATTGTAAAGGCAATGGAAATTCCTACATCTTGTAATGCGTTAATAGCGTCAATACTATATTTACCATATGGATAGGCATGCGCTGTCACTTTATAGGGAGAACCTAAAATGTCTTCAATTGTATCATTCGCTTCTTTTAAATCCATCATTATTGCGAAATAAGATTCGGATTGCAAAAAGCTTAAGTTGGTAAGCGAATTGAACATATGGAATCGATGTGTGTGACTTTGATATTCGAATACATCGGCGGTTGCTTGTATGGATTCTGCTGATACCATTCCGGGTCGACCGATACGGCTCGTAATTAGGAATGAAGTCGCTTGAAAACCATTTTGTTTTAAAATTGGATAAGCGAATTCAGTTATAGATTCGTACCCATCATCGAATGTAATTAACACTGATTTTTTAGGCAGTTCCAATTGTCTACGCAGCCATAATTCTAATTGCTCCGTAGTAATCGTTGTCCAGCCATTTTTCTTTAAATAGCGCATTTGCTCTTCGAATTTTGAGATTTCAAGCACTGATACATTGTCGTCCGTTTTCACTTTTGTTAGGTCATGATACATAAGTACTGGGATACCCGCATCGACATGAACATCATTTTTATGTATATAACCCGTTTTCCCCCCAAAATTGATTGGGTAATAATCTCCTTTTGCCCGCTGTAAATCAATTGTCGTATTCGGCTGTAGCTGACCGATTTCTTTTCCTTGTTTGGAAGGAGAATGGAGAATGGAAACTCGTTTTATCGTTGTCGCTTTTACTGGATGAGCACCTTTCAATGAACCGGGAGTGTCCTTTTTTACTTTTGCTCGTTTTTTCGAAAATTTCACTTCTTCATTTCCGATTACAGTGTGATAATACCTGTCGGACTCTTTCAATATAGTATGAGATGTTCCTTTATTAAAAACAGCGACCTTTTGTGCTTCTTTATAGACAGGCGTTGTTTCTGTAATGCTAACGGTCAATGGGCTCTTCGCCTGTATTGTTGCTGGTGCTATAAATAGTAGTAGCACTATGAAATAAATGACTTTTTTCAAAATGATTGCTTCCCTTCGGCTAAATAAGTTCCAATTACTATATCGACAGGAGGCTATAAATTGTTAATGCATTTATGTATTACAAAGTGATACCAATGTAAGATGCTCATTTATTAGTTACGAAAAAAAGAAAAAAATATAATACTTTAATTTAACAGAAAAGCAGTCTTGTATTTTTAATTCAGATAATGTAAGCTTATACAAGCCAATAGATAAAAAGTAGGAAGGATGATTGGTTATGAAGTTAAGGAAATATGGTCTATTATTCGCAAGCGCTTTCATGAGCGCGTCCATTCTTTCGGCTTGTGGAGATGGAGATAAAAACGAAAGCTCTGAAGGTGGAAATGAAAGCGGTAACAGCCTTGATACAAAAATTGTTACGATTGCGACTGGTGGTTCTTCAGGTCCATACAATATCATTGGAACTACATTAGCAAATGAGTACTCGAAGGAATTTGGCGTTAACTCGAAGCCGCAGTCAACAGGAGCTTCCGTAGAAAATATCAACTTAATTAAAGAAGGAAAAGTTGAAATGGCTTTTGTCATGAGTGATGTACTCACTGAGGCAGTTGAAGGGATCGGTAACTTTTCTTCAAAAGTAGGGGAAGTTCAGCAAATCGCAGCTCTTTACCCGAACTACGTACAAATTGTTACAACAGCAGATTCAGGAATTAAATCGATTGAAGATCTGAAAGGGAAACGCGTTGCAGTAGGTGACCAAAACTCCGGGGTTGAAGTGAATGCTCGCAACTTACTGAATGGTTTCGGTATCACTTACGATGATTTGAAAGTCGACTATTTAGGCTACGCTGAAGCTGCAGATGGCTTAAAATCCGGAAGCATCGATGCAGCATTTTTGACGAGTGGTCTACCAAACTCCTCGGTGATGGAGTTGGCTGCAAGCATTGATTTGAGCCTCGTTTCAGTAGATCCAGCCAAAATCGAGGAAATTGCAAAGGATCAACCTTATTTCGTAGCATTGGATATTCCTGCTGATACATACGGCAATGCGGAAGCAGTTCCGACAGCTGCAATTATGAATGCTCTCGTCGTGAGCAGCGAATTGAGCGAGGATGATGTCTATAAAATGACAAAGAAATTCTTCGAAAGCTTAGATGCGCTTGGCAATTCTCACCAAGCAGCGACAGAAATTACACTTGATGGTGCACAGCAAGGCATGGTAGCACCTGTTCATCCTGGTGCACAAAAGTACTACGATGAGCAAAAGTAAGAAATACCTTGGCGGGGGCATGCTCTTGATCATGCTCCTGCTTGCTATTTTTGCCATCAAGATTCCTACCATTCAAATGACGTATATGGATGGTAGTTTTTATTTGACTGACAAGTCTTTTGAAATCGGATGGATACATTCAGTTGAAAAAGAGCCTTGGTATGAAACATATGGAATCGAAAAGGGCGACCTCCATTTAACGGAAACAAAATTCAAAACATTCGGAGCGGGAGTTCCTTCGGATAAAGAAGTGATCCGATCGGAAGATGGGTTTATCCATATGAGCATTCATGAAAAATTTGAGGAACTCCGTCTCACTGTATCGGAAAACACGAAAACGACATTATACACAGAAAAGAATACAATTCCGCTATATGAGTTTATCGATAATCACGAAACAGTCATCTTCCGTGTCGAAAAAACACCGTTGTGGAAGATTATAAGAGGTGAAAAAATTGACGAAATTAAAAAACAAGGAAAGTCAACTTGAAAATACAGAAATATTATCGGAAGAGCAGCAAGCTGAGCTTTTAGAGAAATTTGATACCGAATCAAAGGTAAGAAAGCTTACAGGGAAAAAGGTTGCCTTTTTTGTATCAATTGTAGCGATTCTATATTCGATTTTCCATTTATATATTACCTTTAATCCAATGCCGACACTCCAGCAGAGAGCTGTTCACGTAGCGGTAGGGATTGGGTTAATTTATCTCATTTATCCAACGTATAGTAAGCAAAACAGAAGCAAAATTGCTATTTACGACTGGGTGCTCTTCCTTTTAGGGTTAGCAACTGCCGGCTATTTAATCGTGGAATATACGGCTATCGTCACGACACGTGGCGGGATTCCAAATACATTCGATATTGTCATGGCTATTGTAACCGTTGTGCTTATTCTTGAAGCTGCAAGGAGAGTAACTGGATGGATACTCCCTCTGTTAGCTCTTCTATTTTTGGCCTATCCTTTTTTCAGCCATATGGATTGGATGCCAACGAAAATGATGACCCGCCAATATGATTTGGGCGATATTTTTGGGCAAATGTATTTGAAGACAGAAGGGCTGTATTCTACAGCAATCGGTGCTTCCGTATCGTTCATTTTTTTATTCATTTTGTTTGGTGCTTTTTTAGCCAAATCAGGAATGGGGCAGTTTTTTAACGACTTAGCTTTGGCACTAGCAGGTCATAAGCAAGGAGGACCTGCGAAAGTTGCGGTTATTTCAAGTGGATTCATGGGAAGTATTAACGGTGCCGCAGTGGCGAACGTAGTAGGTACCGGGGCATTTACAATTCCGATGATGAAACGTGTCGGCTACTCGAAAAACTTTGCAGGCGCCGTTGAAGCAAGCGCTTCCGTTGGGGGGCAAATATTGCCGCCGATCATGGGTGCAAGTGCGTTTATTATGGCGGAAACGACAGGTGTTAAATACGGAACAATTGCTCTTGCAGCTTTGATTCCTGCGGTGCTCTATTTTTTGGCTGTTATTATGCAAGTTCATTTCCGGGCAGGAAAAGAGAATTTGAAGGGAATACCGAAACCGGATCTACCACGAGTAAAAGAAGTAATGAAAGAGCGCGGGCATTTGCTGTTGCCGATTGTTTTTCTTATTTTTCTTTTGTACCGCAATGTCCCGATCGGGCATGCGGCATTCTATACGATTGTTGCAACAGTCATAGTGGCGGCATTTAGGAAATCTACCCGCATGTCCGTAAAAGATATTTTAGGAGCATTGGATAGCGGTGCACGCCAATCATTATCTGTCATGGTTGCTTGTGCTGTAGTCGGTATCATTATCGGTGTTGTTAGTTTGACGAGCTTCGGAAATGTGATGACTTCCTCGATTGCTAGCCTTGGTGCTGGTTCATTGTTCTTAACATTGTTCTTTACGATGATTGCTTCAATGGTTTTAGGTATGGGGCTTCCTTCCATCCCGGCATATATTATTACAGCGACGATGGCTGCACCTGCATTAGCAGTGTTTGACGTTCCGATCTTAGTTGCTCATATGTTTGTATTCTATTTCGGTATATTTGCGAACATTACACCTCCTGTTGCCCTCGCTGCGTTTGCAGGAGCAGGAATTTCTGGCGGAGATCCAATGAAAACTGGATTTACAGCCTTGAAGCTATCGGCTGCAGGCTTTCTAATACCGTTTATGTTCGTGTATAATCCAGCGATGTTGATGATCGACACGACAGGCGTCGCTATGAATGCTCGTGAATTTCCGATGGCTTCATTTATTGCCATTACAATGATTACTGTTACCGCCATCATCGGAATTATCGCATTAAGTGCCTCTATAGAAGGCTATTTTAAAACGCATCTTAATCCGCTTTGGCGCATAGTTCTTGGTGCGGGAGCGTTGATGTTGATCATCCCTGAAACAATTACTGATATTGTCGGCATTATCATTGTCGTTGCTATGTTTGCGTTGAATTACGCAAAAAATAAAAAAGAAGAACAGAGCTTATCTGCTTAATAATATAAAAATGGAAGTCCTGTTGCGATTGCAATGGGGCTTTTTTTTGAATTGATATACGATTACTCTATCGGAATTGTCCATGAAATCGTATAATAGAAGAAACGTATAAAGACAGGGGCTTGATGTAATGAAAAGACGCTTGTATCCATTGATTGCTTGGCTTGCACTCCTATTTGTCATATTGCCATTCACAACGACTGCTACCGCTGAGCCTCTTGAAGAAATCCGCCAGTTAGTGAAAGATCATTATGTAGATGAAGTATCGGATACGGTTCTCATGAGGGGGAGCGGCAGGCAAATTACTGACGGCCTTGATCCTTATTCCGTCTATATGTCAGCGAAAGAATTCAATACATTTTTGAATGAAATTGAGCAAAGGATTGTCGGGATCGGCGTCGTATTAGCAGAGAGCAATGAAGGAATAGTGGTCACGTCTGTCATTTTAGGAGGTCCGGCCGACAAAGGCGGCATTGTTGCTGGAGATATCATTACGCATGTGAATGGCATATCACTGCATGCTAAGCCTGTTTCA
Source organism: Sporosarcina contaminans (assembly GCF_042679045.1). Classification (NCBI taxonomy): domain Bacteria; kingdom Bacillati; phylum Bacillota; class Bacilli; order Caryophanales; family Caryophanaceae; genus Sporosarcina; species Sporosarcina contaminans. The sequence goes on from NZ_JBHTLT010000033.1 coordinate 26,694, forward strand.
GCTGCCATTTCTTTAATTGGTGGAATTGAAGGGACTCCTGTCAAGTTATCTATTATTCATCAACAAGAAAAGAGAGACGTCACGATAAAACGTGCTGAAATCCATTTGCCGACCGTAGAAGCTGAAAAATTGGGTGGAAATGTAGGCTATATTCGACTCAATAGCTTCGCGACAGATTCTGCAAGAGAAATGTCGCGAGTCATTCAAGCAATGCAAGATGCAGAAAGTTTTATTATTGATTTGCGGGACAATGGCGGTGGCTATATCATAGCCGCCCAAGAAGTGACGGGGTTTTTTCCAAATGTACCAAATGCTTTTCAATTGAGAGAGCGGAATAAGGAACCGGAAGTGTACACTGCCATTAAGCAGAAAGTGAATTTGAAAGGCAGAATCTCTTTGCTCATCAATCAGAATAGCGCAAGTGCGTCTGAAATGTTAGCCGTGAACGTAAAAGAAATGGGTGCCGCAAAATTATATGGGCAAACGACCTATGGCAAAGGAACAATGCAGTCCATGTATAGTTTTCAGGATGGAAGTGCTTTAAAACTGACGACAGCCCGTTTTTATTCGCCAAAAGGCCAAGCGGTTGACGCGTTAGGCGTAAAACCTGATGTTCTAACGGATATTGGTAAAGAGGTAGAAAGAGCACATTATGACCATCTTAAGGAAAAATATAAGACATATAAAGAACTGCCGACATTGAAAGAAGTGTCTTCGGACAAAGTATTTACCGTAAATTTGACTACAATGATGGATCAGAAGACGATGGATGCGTCCGCTATAGAACTTATCCAATTAGGTGGACAAGAAGTGAGTGTGCATGTAGAAGTAGTTGATGGGCAAACGGTGAAAATTATTCCGGATGAACTTTTGGAGTCAGAGCAATCTTATTTGCTTGTCATTCATCCACAATGGAAAGATCTTAAAGGAAAGCAAGTGAAAGATGGAATTCAATTGAAAGTCACGATAAAATAAAGAAGGAGTGAGAGCCAAGCTGCCGATGTTGTGGTAGGATGGCTCTCATTATTTATTTCCGACAAGGTCAATGTGAAGAGGCAAATTACGTCGCTGGATTTCAAGTTCTAATAGTTTAATGAACTGAGGACAAAGGTTTAGACTGACAGCCTTTTTATAGGCATCTAATAGCAAATCATCCGGCATTTCTAACAATGGCGGGGCACCTCCATACATAGTAATAATGATTAAGATCGATGCATATACTAGGCGTTTCGAATTCTTACTCTCACCGTACCAAAATTTTTCACATGGAACAACCGTTCTTTTATCCACATGATTTCGTGGATAACTTGTGGTTAACTTGTTTGTAAATGTAGAAAGTCAATTGCTTCAATGGGGGTAATGTGGAAAAGGTTATCCACAGTCATGAGAAACTCGAAATTTGTCGAACGATTTTCTTGATTTTTGGAATAATCGGGGCCATTCTTCTTCTGATTGAATAGAAATCTAAAGTCTTTTCAGTATGAATTAAATATTGTGACTATTATGTAATTAAGGTAGTATAGTAGGAACAAATTTTCATTCATTCGGGGGGATGGTCATGTTCAAATTTGATAGGTTAGGAGAGGAAATTGTAAGTGAAATAGCAGAGCTCATCAAAGAAGATGTCATTTTAACTGACCGTAGAGGATTTATTCAAGCAAGTACAGATAAAGAGCGGATTAACCAGTTTCATGAGGGTGCATTAATTAGTTTGAGAGAGAAAAAGATCTTGCACATGTCTGATAAGGAAGTAAAGACATTACAAGGGGTGCGTAATGGGGTCGTTATGCCAATTGTCATTGATGGCCAAGCGATTGCGGGATTGGGGATTACAGGAGATCCACAAGTTATTCATCCACAAGCTCAATTAATAACAATAGATAAAGATTTCATTTTGATTGAACTTGCGATGTGCTATTAAGAAGATTCGCAACTTCTATCAAAAATCTTGATGATTCATTCGCTATAATCATGATGACAAAGGAGGGGAGTTTCTTGGAAGATGAACAGACAATTCAACGCGCAGTCGAATGGATTGAAGAGAATTTGGATAAGGAAATCCAACTAACAGACGTTGCCAATTTTTCGGGTTATTCGAAGTACCATTTCCATAGATTGTTTCAGTCGGTTTTGAATATGACTGTGGATCAATACATTCGTACACGGAGACTTGCAGCAGCTGCGGTATTATTACTGCATTCGAATGAGCGAATCATAGACATTGCTTTCCATGCTCTGTTCAACTCCCAAGAAGCATTCAGCCGGGCCTTTAAGAAAGCATATCATCTGTCGCCGGGGGAGTATCGACGGATTATGAGAAGCATTATTTTGAGAAAGGAGGAATGTTTTATGCAGGAAATAAAAGGCTGGTTTTTAAGTGGCAGTCACCCACAAAATTATCGAATGGGAATTGACAGACAAATTGTCCATATAGGAAAAGCTTCAGGGTTTCTGCATTCTGAATTCGTAACTGGGGCAGATGAGTTTGCAACGATGATGCAACAATTTAAAGCGGATCAATTTATTGGCAAACGCGTGAAATTATCGTGTTTTATCAAATGTGAAGAAGTACAACAATTTGCAGGGGCTTGGATGCGCGTAGACAATCAAATAGGAGATGTGCTGCAGTTTGATAATATGAGCAATCGACCTATAAGCGGTACAATGGATTGGAATTTTTATTCACTTGTATTAGATGTACCAGCTAATAGTAGTGTCATTTCGTTCGGGGTTCTATTGCAAGGAAAGGGAAAGCTATGGGTAAATCAATTTCATTTTGAAGAGGTGGCGGAAACGACTGCCACTACAAATTTGGAGCTTGTGCCTAAGTTATTGGACGAGCCTGTAAATTTATCATTTGAGGAATAGCATTGTATCGACCAAACGGGTCTTGGTATTTATTATGCCAAGATCCGTTTGTTTTTCACATTTTACGACAGTGATCTTCTTACTGATTGGAGCGCAGTTTCAAGTGAGACAAAAATCAAAGAGTTTTGCGGTTTTATTGTTGTTTTGTGATAGTAAACAAAAAAACATGCCGAAAAGTATGTAAACATTGTTCATATAGCTATATATTCGGAGTTATTGAACTATTACAATGTGATAGTAAATATAGAATTATTTGATAGAAGGAGGCTGTTGAATGGATGCGCATATAAAGGAACAATTGATTGCCATAACAGGCAGTGCGCATGTCAGGACAACGGTAGCACAAAAATTAGCCTATTCGTATGATGCAACTGCTAATTTTCAAGCGCTTCCGGACCTGATCATATCGCCTGCTTCCATAAATGAAATACAAGCGATTGTCAAAGTGTGCGCAGAGCACAATGTTCCGATCATTTCAAGAGGGTCAGGGACGAACCTTGCTGCAGGCACAACTCCAACAGCTGGAGGGGTTGTACTGTTGTTCAACCGAATGAATAACATATTGGAATTGGACACTGAGAATTTGACATTGACTGTGCAACCCGGCGTTATCACTCAAGAAATCAATGAATATGTAGCCGATGCAGGATTGTTTTATCCTCCTGATCCAAGCTCGATGAGTGTGTCTACGATAGGTGGAAACGTAAGCGAAAATTCAGGCGGACTTCGCGGATTGAAATATGGAGTGACGAGAGATTATGTAAAGGCATTAAAGATTGTGTTACCGAATGGGGAATTGTTGACGACGGGTGGCAAATTGGCGAAAGATGTGGCGGGCTATGATTTAACGAGCCTGTTTGTCGGGGCTGAGGGCACATTAGGTATCGTTGTCGAAATTACACTCAGTTTAATTCCCGCTCCAGAATCGAAAAAAACATTATTGGTCTCTTACGACACACTTGAAAAAGCTGCACTAACTGTTTCCTCAATCATTGCAGCAAAAATTGTGCCTGCAGCACTTGAATTCATGGATAAAGGGACAATTGAAGCGGTGGAGGAATTCATGAAAATAGGACTGCCAACGAATTGCGAGGCAATGTTGCTTATAGAGCAGGACGGAGATCCGGCAGTTGTTGAGAAAGATATGGAACTTGTACATAAGCTTTGCATGGAACACGGCGCGACGTCTACTCAAATGGCACAATCCGTGGAGGAAGCCGCTAATTTAAGTGTTGCACGTCGGGTTGCCTTGTCGGCATTGGCAAGAAAACGTCCATCAACCATTTTGGAAGACGCTACTGTTCCGAGGTCAGAGATTGCCAAAATGGTAAAGGCAGTGCAGGAAATTGCCCAAAAATATGATTTGCTCATTTGTACGTTTGGTCATGCAGGAGATGGAAATTTACATCCTACAATATTGACTGACGTTAGAGACGAGGAGGAGATGGCAAGGGTTGAAATGGCCTTTGCGGAAATATTTCACTATGCAATCCAATTGGGAGGCACGATCACAGGCGAACACGGTGTCGGGGAAATGAAAGCGCCCTATCTCGAATGGAAAATAGGCAAAGCAGGAATTGATGTTATGAAAAGGCTTAAACAAGCAATTGATCCTTTCAATATTATGAATCCAAATAAAATTTTTGCGAAATCCACGAAAAAGAGAGTTGTGGTACATCATGGTTAGCCATGCGGAAACGATGAGGAAGTCTTTCATTGAGCATGTTGATGAAGATCGGATTATGGATTGCATGCGTTGTGGTTTTTGTCTTCTATCTTGTCCTACTTATATTCATTCAGATTTTGATGAGACGCAATCGCCACGCGGAAGAATTGCGCTCATGAAAGCTGTTCGAGATGGCGTCGTAGAATGGGACGGCTCTATAGAAGAGGCGTTCGACTTATGTTTAGGTTGTCGGGCGTGTGAACCTGTCTGTCCGGCAGGGGTGCAATACGGCACTTTGATCGAAGAAACGAGAGAAGCGATCGTATCTGTAAAAAAACAGTCGCTGAAAGAAAAGACGATTCGCAAAGGGGCATTTGATCATTTATTTGCAGATCATCAAAAAATGAAGAAAGCCGTTGGACTTGTCCATTTTTATCAGCGTTCAGGATTGCAGAAGGTGGTACGGAAAATTGGTTTTTTAGAATTATTTCCTCCCTTTATTAAAGAAATGGAGAAAGCGCTTCCGAAGCCTCCGTCAAAAGAGATAAATACTGTCCAGAATGTACCGGTCAAAACGAAAGTTGCATTTTTCACAGGCTGCCTAATGGATACGATATTCAAAGAGACGAACCGACATACAATCGAGCTTTTGAACTCCTTAGGCTGTGAAGTGATTATTCCTGAAAATCAGCAATGCTGCGGTGCGCTGCAAGGGCATAGTGGAGAGATGGAACGTGCAACAAGAAATGCAAAGGTGAATATTGAAGCGTTTGATTTAGAGGCAATTGACTACATCGTCAATAATGCTGGTGGCTGCGGTGCATTTCTATCGGAATATGATCGGTTGTTTGCAGACGATCCAGCTTATTCAATTAAGGCAAGGCAATTTGTGGACAAGCAAATTGATATATCCTCCCTGCTTTTGAAACTTGGGATGGCTGAGAAATTGAAATTGATGCCCAATTTGCCACAAAACGAAATTGTAACGTACCAAGATTCTTGCCATTTGAGAAACGTAAATGGCGTCAAGGAAGAGCCAAGGAATCTTTTAAAATCCGTGAAGGGTAGTGTCTTTGTTGAATTACCCGGTGCGCATCAATGCTGCGGTTCTGCCGGTATTTATAATTTATTGCAACCCGAAATGGCATCCAGAATTTTGAGAACGAAAATGGAAGAGGTGAAACGGATTCGCGCAAGTACCATTGTCACGACAAATCCAGGCTGTTTGCTTCAAATGCAAGTCGGAGTAGAGAAAGAAGGCTTTACTAACATCCGGGCTGTCCACTTAGTAGATTATATTCACGAAAAAATATGGAGAGAAGATGGAGGGGATTGAAATGAAGTTGAAAAGAGGAAGGATCTTAGGAGCAATTGGGCTAACCGCAATGCTTATGTTAGGTGCTTGTTCAGATGCGAAAGGCGATACGAAGGATGGGGCAGATGGAAAAACATATAATTTGAAAATGTCTGTCACAGTAAATGACTCCTCAACTTGGTATAAAGCAGCTGAAAAGTTAGCGAACGATCTGAAAGAAGAAACCGATGGGCGTATCAATATTGAAGTGTATCCAAACGAACAGCTGTCCGGAGGAGACCAAGGAAAAGGGGTCGAGCTTCTAGCGAAAGGGCAAACCGATTTGAGCTTCCACTCGACGATCATTTACTCAATTTTGGATGACCGTTTCGGTGTTCCAAGTGCACCGTTCCTGTTCAAAGATAAAGAAGGAGTGGACAAGGTATTTAATGGAGCAGGAGGAGAAATGATCGCCGACATTTTGAATGAAAAAGGCGTTGAGCTGTTAGGGTATGGGGAAAACGGCTTTCGCCAAATTACAAATAGTAAAAAGACGATTCAAACGCCTACAGATATGGCAGGGATGAAAGTTCGCATTCCGGGCATTACGATGTATACCGATTTGTATCGTGCATTAGGCGCTGATCCGACAACAATGGCCTTTTCAGAAGTATTCACATCATTGCAGCAAGGCACGATCCATGGACAAGAAAACCCAATCGATGTCATTCATTCTTCCAAGCTGAACGAAGTGCAGGATTATTTGACGTCTTGGAACTATTCTTACGATCCGTTAGTATTGGGCATTAACAAAAAATTATTCGATTCAATGAGCGCAGAAGATCAGGAATTAATTAAGAAATTAGGTAAAGAAGCTGCTGACTATCAAGTGGAATTGGCTCGTGAAAAAGAGGCTCAGCAAATTGAGGAATTGAAAGCGGCTGGTATGGAATTCTATGAACCGACGGAGGATGAAATGGAGCAATTCAGAGAAGCTGTTCAACCTGTTTACGATAAATATACGGATATTTGGGGCGAGGACTTGCTCAAAGCATTTCAAGATCAATGATAGTAGACGGAGGTTACATGAATGGAAAAGGTGATTAGCAGATTAGAAGAGTGGATAGTTGCGATCGTTTTATCCATCATGTCCACCATTGCATTTGTCAATATTGTTTCAAGAGGGGTAGCGAACTATTCATTTTCATTTACTGAGGAAATTACAGTGAATTTATTTGTTGCTTTAACATTTGTCGGTACTGCCATAGGTGTGCGTCAACACGCACATCTTGGCTTTACATTGATTTATGACCGTTCGAATAAAGTGATTAAAAATATGATTACCGTTCTTGTCGGTTTAATGATGTCCTTGCTCTTTGTCATTTTGATCTATTTCGGTATTCAAATGGTGCTGTTCCAAGTTCAAATGGGGCAGAAGACACCTTCCTTAGGATGGCCTCAATGGTATTTTTCCATAATGATGCCGATTGGAGCTTGTCTATGCTTGCTTAGAACGATTCAAGTGACGGTTAAGGAATTACTTGAACAGAACAGGAAAGGGGAGCGAACGGTATGATGGCATTTATTTTATTCGGATTATTCATCGTGCTCGTAATGCTCAGACTGCCGATTGCGGTAGCGCTTGCTATATCTTCCATAGCCGTCCTCTTTACGGGTAGCGGGATGTTCGGGCTGGAATTGGTTGCGGATATTATGTATTCAAGCGTATCCAAATTTACACTTTTAGCCATTCCGTTTTTTATTTTAGCTGGTGTCATTTTGGAACAGGCAGGTATTTCAAAGAGATTGATTGACTTTGCCCAATCCCTCGTTGGGCACCGGAAAAGTGGCATTGTCTTCGTAACGGTGATGACCGCTATCTTTTTTGCGGCGATTTCCGGTTCAGGGCCAGCAACTGTCGCTGCGATCGGCGGAATCTTAATACCGGCGATGGTGAAAAACGGCTATAAAAAAGAGACAGCCGGAGGACTTGTTGCAAGTTCGGGTGCAATCGGCATTATCATTCCGCCAAGCATTGCTTTTATCGTCTTTGCGGTCGTTGCGGGCGATCAAATCCCGGTATCAATCGGCAGAATGTTTATTGCAGGTGTAATTCCAGGTCTATTATTGGGCGTTGGATTTATTGTAGCCGCCATGTATGTCCGATGGAAGCAAGAAAGGACGGCAGGGCCACTACTATCGGTAGCTGTACGAAAACGTGCAACATTGATGGAACAGTTAAAAGCATTTTTAGGCGCTTTTTGGGGGCTGTTAATACCGATCATCATTTTAGGCGGTATTTATGGCGGTTTTTTCACACCTACTGAGGCAGCTGTTGTTGCAGTATTTTATGGGTTATTTGTAGGGTTTTTCGTCTATCGTGAATTGAATATGAAAAAGCTTTTTGACATTTTAGTGTCAGCATCTGTACAAACTGCGGTCGTCATGTTCATTGTCAGTGCGGCATCCGTCTATGCGTATATTATTACGACCGAGCAGATTGCGCGGCAAATTTCGACTGCCATGCTTAGTATTTCAGATAATCCGATTATCATTCTATTATTGGTGAATATTTTATTGCTTATTGCAGGAATGTTCATCGATGCGATTTCAGCTTATTACATTTTCATTCCGATTTTATTGCCAATCATGATTTCATTTGACGTGGATCCGACAGTTTTCGGGGTTTTTATGACAGTCAACTTGGCAATCGGTTTATTTACACCTCCGGTCGGACTGAATTTATTTGTTGCGGCGGGCATTTCGGGTAATTCCATCGGAGAAATTTCAAAAGGAGTATTTCCGTTTGTCGTATCATCCGTTATTATCCTCTTGCTCATTACGTATATACCGCAGCTATCGACATTTTTACCAGACCTACTCAAAGTTAAATAAGGGGATGAGGAAGTGAGATTGAAAGAGCAGACTGCCATTATTACCGGTGCAGCAAGCGGAATTGGGGCAAGTGCGGCTTGCAGGTTGGCAAATGAAGGTGCCAATGTCGTTTTAGTAGATATAAATTCATGCAGTAAAACGATTGAATCTATTCGGCAGCTTCAGCCAGATGCCAATGTTTTAGAATGCTTAGGGGATATAAGGGATCCTGAATTTGTAAAAGCGGCAGTGGCACGTGCTTCGGATACATTTGGGGAGCTGCATATTTTAGTGAACAATGCGGGCACATGTGGCAGGGTAGGGATTAAAGATATGGTGTTAGATGTGTGGGATCGTGATTTAGATACGAATGTGAAGGCGACATTTCTATTTATACAATCAGTTGTCTATCCACATATGCTTGAGCAGCAATACGGAAGGATTATTAATATAAGCTCCATTTCCGGCATTAACGGAGGGGCGGTTTCAGGAGAAGATGGCAAACATAATCGATCGGGCCCTGCTTATGCCGCTTCTAAAGGCGCTGTAATTGCTTTAACGAAATGGGTCGCAAAAGAGTTGGGTCCAATGGGAATTACGTGTAATTCGGTTGCGCCAGGCGCCACTGAGACAGCTATCACAGCAAATGTTGCTTATGATTTGAAGAGACAAGTGATCAAAAGAATGGGCACGCCGGATGATATTGCAGAAGCGATCAATTATTTTGCTCTTCCTGAGTCGGGTTATACAACGGGGCAAGTGCTCAGGGTAGATGGGGGCTACAACTTTGGATAATCGAATTCAAGCGGTGCGCGACGAAAAGTCGAATCGAATTATTGGCAGGCTTATGAAGGACGTTGACTTTTTCCAAGGCATTAAAGAAGTATGCCGATTATTCAGCGTGCAAGCGGCCCAATTTCAATGTATCGGTTCGCTCCAATACGCTACATACGTGCAATTGGATCAACAATCAGACGGGTCTCTTGTCTATTCAGAGAAGGTAAAAACGGATACGCCGGTAGAACTCTTGTCTGGGACGGGGTTTGTCGGATTGGATATGGAGGAGGAGCTTGAAGTTCATTTCCACGGAATGTTTGTTGATTGTAATAAGAACTTGAATGGCGGCCATTTTTTAGATGGGGAAAATCCGGTCGCAGTTACAGTTGAGTTCTTATTACTTCCACTCAATAATGTACGGATGCAACGTGAAGTGGATGAGATTTGGGGCATTCCTGTTTTTCAATTTAGGTAGAAGGGGTGTTGAAGAATGGAAACGATCGGGAAATTAGTCATTAAATCTGCGAATGCCTATCCCACCAAAATTGCAGTGAAAGATCGACATAGGACATTGACTTATGCAGAGTTAATGGAAAGAGCTTATGCGCTGACAGCTTTTTTTCAAAAGGTTGGTTTGAGAAAAGGAGACCGTCTCGGCATCCTGATGTCCAATCGCTTCGAACATATCGAGTTGGATGTAGCCGTTGCTCTGTCAGGTATTATTAAAGTTCCTTTGAATTATCGTCTTCATCCGAAAGAACACGAATATATGCTTAAAGACGCGGGTGTCAATTTAGTGATTGGGGAAGCAGTTTTAATTGAAGCGATTGATCTGAAAATGAACGTCTTGCCTGTTGGAGAGCAATATGAACGGGTGATTCAACAGTATAGAGGCATGAGAAATAATGAAGATATCGGGGAAGACGATCTTTTCGCCATTATGTATACATCTGGAACAACCGGCAATCCGAAAGGGGTTATGCTGACGCATCGCAATATTCTTGCTGGCGCATTATCATTGGCCGTTGCTTGTGATGCAAACTATGGCGATGTCATTGGACATGTTGCCCCTTTGACACACGGGAGCAATTTCCTATCGCATGTTGCATGGCTTTACGGACTGACACAAGTCGTTTTTGATAAGTTCGAGCCGGAAGAATTCGTCAATGATTTGGAGAGGGAGCAAGTCTCCATCATTTTCTTAGTGCCAACGATGGTGAATTTGATGATCCAGCATCCCAATTTCGATCCTTCCAAACTATCGACGTTAAAATCCATCAATATGGCTGGCTCGCCGATCGCTGCAAGCAAATTGAAGCAAGCGATCTCCCTGACAGGCCCAATTTATGCACAAACGTACGGACAAGTTGAGGCGCCCATGTGCATTACGATGATGCCAAAGGACGAAATGGCAGACAAGCTGGAGTCTTGTGGCCGAACGGGTCTATTTGTTGATGTGAAAATTGTTGACGGTGCGAACGTTGAATTAGCGGATGGGGAAGTTGGAGAGATCATTTGCAAAGGTTCGCTCGTCATGAAAGGCTACTGGAATAATAAGCAGACGACAGCGGACACATTGAAGGACGGTTGGCTTCATACGGGGGATTTAGGATGGAAATCTCCGGAAGGCTATATACACATTGTTGACCGCAAAAAAGACGTCATTATTTCTGGAGGAGTCAATATTTATCCACGTGAAGTGGAAGAGGTTCTCAATTTGCATGCCGGCGTGAAAGAAACATGTGTGATCGGCGTTCCGGATGATAAATGGGGCGAGAATGTCGTTGCATATGTTGTGCCAAATGGAACGGTGCCTGTGACATCGGAAGAATTGTTGGCGCTTTGTTTGGAGAATATGGCAAGCTTTAAAAAACCGAAAGAGATTCATATTGTGAATGCGCTTCCAAAAAGCTCTTACGGAAAAATATTGAAGAGGGAGCTTCGCGAGCAGCATGAGGAGGTCCAAGCATGACAAATGTATATATTCATGGAATCGGCATGACCCGTTTCGGAACGTTCATCGAGAAATCGATGAAAGAACTGCTGATTGCAGCTTGCCTTGAAGCGTTGAAAGATGCAGGCAATCCGAAAGTGGACGCGGTCTATGTCGGAAATTTCATGGGTGGTTCGATTTGCAATCAAGAAATTTTAGGTGCGATTGTGGCAAATGAATTGGGCCTTGGTCCTGTCCCGACCGCAAAGGTTGAAGGCGCATGCGCTTCCGGGGGCATTGCGATTAGACAAGGGATCATGGGCATTTTAAGTGGTGAATATGACACGGTGTTAGTAGCTGGTGTGGAAAAGATGAAACATGCTTCGACTGCTGATGTAACCCATGCAATTAATGCTGCGATGGACAATGACTCTAATGAAAAGCTTGCCGGATTGACTTTTCCTGGTTTTTTCGGCGTTCTTGCTAATCGGTATTTTCATGAAACGGGAGCTTCGAAAGAGCATTTGGCAATGGTTGCTTTGAAAAATCGTGAACATGCTGTAAACAACCCGTTAGCTCAATTCCAAAAGGCAGCGACATTCGAAGAAATTATGAATGCTCGCATGATTACGAGCCCATTAGGTTTATTCGACTGCTCGCCTATGACGGATGGAGCGGCAGCACTGGTCATTTCGAAGAATAAATCTAATGTCCATATTCGGTCTTCAGCTCAAAGTTCGGGGCCAACACAAATGCAGGATGCTGACGATCTACTGTCTATCCCGGCAATTCGCGAGTCTGGAAAGCTTGCTTATGAAAAAGCCGGTGTTGGGCCAGAAGATATTGATGTTGTGGAAATTCATGATTGTTTTTCGATGACTGAAATAATCGCAATTGAGGAACTATGTTTTTTCGAGAAACGCCAAGGATGGATAGCGGTACAAGAGGGCAAGACGAAATCTACAGGAATTAGGCCCGTAAACCCAAGCGGTGGGCTATTATCACGGGGCCACCCGATTGGGGCGACCGGCATCGCACAAATATATGAGCTTGTTCGACAATTGAGAGGAACTGCATCGAACCAAGTCGCTGGCGCGAGGTTAGCATTATCGCAAAACTTAGGCGGAACGGGCTCCTATTCAACTGTGCATATTTTGGAAAGGGTGTGACCGGAATGATCGTTTTTCAGTGCGATGTATGCGATTATGCGAGCGTATCTAAGAAATATACTTGTCCGAAGTGCATGAAAGGTAAATTAGCGGAAATAGAAGTTTCCTCGAAAGGAAAAGTGTATAGTTTTACGAATATTCATATCGCACCTGTTGAATTTACGAACCTTGCACCTTACACAATTGCACTCATCCAACTTGACGAAGCAAATGCAAAAGTGACAGTTCGAATGGAGCAATCTGCGCAGATTGGAGATGCGGTTGATATGGAACGCATTGAGGATGGGGCATTCATTTATCAGAAAGCAAAATAAATCGAAAGCTTGTGCATGAAGGCAATCTGCGTCCGTGCACAGGTTTATTTTTTTACGATTTCGTATCAGCATGTAACAAGTTCGAGGGGGATATTGATGAAACTATTACAAGCAGCAACGAAAATCATATCAAAATATTTGGCGATTTGGATTGTGCTGCTTTCAGTGATCGCTTATTTACTGCCAGAGCTATTTATTCCAATCCAAAGTTTAACGGGAGCGGGGTTAGGTACGATCTTTTTATTGATGGGAATGTCCTTGTCAACGGACAAATTGCTCCAAGTAATCCGCCGTCCGAAGTTTGCTTTAATCGGTGTCGGCTTAAAATGGACGATGACCGTCTTCGTTTCAATCGTTATTGCCTATTTATTTTTCAGCAAGGAAGCAGAAATTGCAACAGGCATCATATTGGCGGGAACTGTTCCAAGTGGAACATCTGCCAATATTTATACATTTATCGCCGGAGGAGAAGTAGCGCTTAGCATTACGATGGCGACAATGGATACATTCATATCTCCTCTATTGACGCCCACATTCGTGCAGATGTTCGCAGGTCAATTCATTCCCATAGCTTTTTTGCCATTGTTTTTAAACATTTTATACATTGTATTTCTACCTTTGCTGGTCGGCCTTTTCCTACAATGGAAATGGACTGAAAAAGTAGAGGGCATTAAGCCTTATACTTCCGTCTTATCGCAATTGGCTTTGTTCGTAGTTATTCTTTCTGTTATTTCAAATGCCCAGCAGTCGCTTGCAGCAAATATTGCTGTTTTGCCTACTATTTTTCTTGCGGTAACTTTACAAGTTTGCATTCCAATGGCAGGAGGTTATGCAGTTGCTAAAGCGTTAAAGGTTCGTGAAGTCAATGCACGTGCCATTCTATTCCATACCGGCATTTGCAACACCGCCTTAGCGGCGACACTTGCAATGGAACATGTCAGTTCACTTGCGGCTGTCCCAGCTGTTGCCAATATGGTCGTCAATTTGACTGTTGGTGCTGCGGTCGCAAGTCTTTTCGAAAATAAGTTCAAGTTGGGTGATGAAAAAGCGAGCCTTCATGAAAAATAATTCGAATTTCAAAAGCGCAGGATTTTCATTTTGCATTTCTCATATCTTTAATTATTAGACAATCAGGAGGATTGCAAAATGAAAAGACTATGTTTGCTCACTTTGTTTACATTTATGGTGTTGTTCTTGGTCTCTTGTTCAAACGGTTCAACCGAAATAGAGGAATTGACACCAGTAGAGTCCGTTGAACTCACGATCCAAATGTTTGAAACAGAAAGGATTATATTGAACGGCGGCATGTATGAAGAAGGGGAGTATGAGACGTTTACTTACAAAGGCGGAAGGTATCGATATCTTGCAGCTCATTTGAATACGAAAAAGAAACTGATGGCAACTCTTCAAGAAACAATGACGAAAAAAGCTGCGAAACGGTTTATTAAAGAAAACGGCATTATAAAGCATAAACGGAAAATGGCTCAGCTGGACACAGTTATTCGTTCAGAGGACCCTTTATACCGTTATGATTCAGCTACCGCTAAAGAATTGAAAGCGAAAAAGAAAAAAAAGACGGTACAACTAACAGTGCCGATTGGAGAGACGAGAACTGCAGCAACTTTAACCGTTTTTTTTAAGTATGATGGAAATGGATGGCGGATTGATAAGATTGAAAGTTAAAGGGCGGGGAGGAAGTTTTATCCAAAGAAATAAAATGATGAAAAGTAGTAAAGAAAATATTTTTAAAAAATCATGTTTTTTAGGAATTGCAACATGGCGCGAATGTAAGCGTATACAATTTAAATTATAATTCATAATTGATAAATAATTAGAAAAAGACTGTTGACGTTCGCAGTTTTCCGATATATGATTACAATCAATCTATTAGGAAATGCGATTGTTCGGACAATTGCAGTGCAAGAGAATAATTCCTTATAGATATTTGATTAGGAGAGATTGCCATGAGAAGTGACATGATTAAAAAAGGGATTGACCGTGCCCCGCATAGAAGTTTGCTATACGCGACAGGGGTTAAGACGAAAGATCTTGAGAAACCATTCATCGGAGTGTGCAACTCTTATATAGACATTATTCCAGGTCATAAGCATTTAAACGTCTTTGCAGAAATTGTCAAAGATGCGATCCGAGAAGCTGGAGGCATTCCGTTTGAATTCAATACGATCGGTGTCGATGACGGCATTGCAATGGGGCATATCGGAATGCGCTATTCGCTTCCAAGCAGGGAACTTATCGCCGACTCAGCTGAAACGGTCATTAACGCTCACTGGTTCGATGGTGTGTTTTACATACCGAACTGTGACAAAATTACGCCAGGCATGTTGATGGCAGCAGTTCGAACGAATGTGCCATCTGTATTCGTTTCGGGTGGACCGATGGAAGCCGGTGTTTCCTCAAGTGGTGCACCATTATCCTTAACGTCTGTTTTTGAAGGGGTCGGTGCTTATAAATCGGGGAAAATGACGGCAGAGGAATTGTTAGATATTGAAAATAACGCCTGTCCGACATGCGGTTCCTGTTCAGGAATGTTCACTGCGAACTCGATGAACTGCTTAATGGAAATGATTGGCTTAGCTCTTCCGGGCAACGGAACGATCGTTGCCACATCGGATGAACGCCATAAACTGATCAAAGATGCTGCCAAACATCTTATCCGAATGGTAAAAGAAGACGTAAAACCGCGAGATATCGTAACGAAAGAAGCGATCGATGATGCTTTCGCACTGGATATGGCAATGGGCGGTTCCACAAATACAGTTTTACATACGTTGGCAATTGCGCATGAAGCTGAAATCGAATATAGCGTACAAGACATTAATAAAGTAGCCGAACGAGTTCCATATTTGGCGAAAATTATGCCGGCGTCAGACATTTCAATGGACGATATATTTAAAGCTGGCGGTGTAAGTGCCATTATTAATGAATTGACGAAAATTCCTGGAGCAATCCATCCGGAAAGGATTACTGTGACAGGTAAAACGATCGGTGAAGATGTGAAGGATTATCACATTACAAATGAGCAAGTGATCCGGACAAAAGACAATCCATACAGTCCGGTTGGAGGCCTATCTGTTTTATTTGGTAATATAGCGCCCGACGGTGGAGTGATTAAGGTTGGAGCGGTTGATCCGTCCATTAAAAAATTTGTTGGAGAGGCAATCGTCTTTGATTCCCAAGAAGATGCACAAGCGAACATCGACAATGGAACAGTGAAAGAAGGCCATGTCGTTGTCATCCGCTACGAAGGTCCGAAAGGCGGACCGGGGATGCCTGAAATGTTAGCACCAACTTCAGCGATCCAAGGGCGGGGCTTAGGAACAAAGGTCGCTTTAATTACAGATGGACGGTTTTCGGGAGCTTCGCGAGGGATATCCATCGGCCATATTTCCCCGGAAGCGGCTGAAGGAGGACCAATCGCGTTAGTCGAAAACGGCGATACAATTTCGATCGACTTAACGAACCGTACAATTGAGCTGTTCGTTTCCGATGAACAATTGGCAGAGCGTAGGCTAAAGCTCAAGCCGTTTGAACCCAAAATTAAAAAAGGCTATTTAGCAAGGTATTCGAAATTAGTAACTTCTGCCAGTACAGGCGGAGTTATGAAAATATAATTATATAATGAACTCGATGATGAGGTAAAAGTGAATGGACTTCTGCATTTACAGAGAGCCGGTCGTGCTGGAAGCCGGCAATGCAGCCATTCGCGACATCCCCTCGGAGTGGAATGCTGAAAAGGAAACTGTTTAGGCATTTCCGGGCGCAACAGAATGTGCTCGTTATAAGCGAATGGACAGTTGTTTCTGTCCGTTCAAGAGGCGGCATATATTGTCGTGAACAAGGGTGGTACCATGAAAAGCATTTTCATCCCTTACATAAGGAACAGTGTTCTTTGTGTGGGGTGGAAATGCTTTTCTTTTTATTTATAAACAGCAATGAATGAAATGATTATTCAGTTAGGAGGAGTTTGCAAATGAGTGCTGAAGTTCAAACGAAGCAAGCAGTAATGGAATTGGCGCCAAAGCCGGTTGAACAATCGAACCAACAACCTTGTAATGGGTCGGCTGTTCTGATTAAGGCGTTAAAGGATTTAGGTGTCGAAGTGATTTTCGGTTACCCGGGTGGAGCAGTCTTGCCGATTTACGACGCATTGTACAAAGATCCGATTCCGCATGTGCTTGCGCGTCATGAACAAGGAGCGATCCATGCAGCGGAAGGTTATGCGCGTGTATCGGGTAAGCCGGGGGTTGTCATTGCGACGTCTGGACCTGGCGCAACGAATTTGGTGACGGGGATCACGGATGCCATGATGGATTCATTGCCACTAGTTGTCTTTACGGGACAGGTGGCAAGTCAAGTCATAGGGACGGATGCTTTCCAAGAGGCAGACGTCATCGGCATTACACAACCGATTACGAAGCATAATTATCAAGTGCAAGATGTGGCGGATTTACCTCGCATTATAAAAGAAGCATTCCACATTGCTTCTACGGGCCGCAGAGGGCCGGTCGTCGTCGACATTCCGAAAAACGTGTCGACCGAAATCTTTGTCAATGCGGATGCGTTCGATGCCGAGGTAAATTTACCAGGCTATCAGCCAACGACGACTCCAAACTTTTTACAAATACAAAAAGCAGTTCAAGCAATCTCACATGCAAAAAGACCGATCATCTTAGCTGGAGCAGGAATATTGCATGCACAGGCGATGGACCAGTTGAAAGCTTTTGCGGAATCCCATCGTATCCCGATTACAAACACTTTATTGGGGTTAGGTAGCATTCCGGGAGATCATGAATTGTTCTTAGGAATGGCAGGTATGCACGGAACTTATGCGGCAAACATGGCACTTAGCGAATGTGATGTGCTACTTAATATCGGAGCTCGCTTTGATGACCGGCTTACCGGAAATCTATCGACTTTTGCACCGCATGCAAAGGTGATCCATATTGACATCGACCCAGCAGAGATCGGAAAAAATGTACCAACCGAAATTCCGATAGTAGCAGATGCAAAAGAAGCATTGTCCGCTTTGTTGGATCAACAATTTGATTCGCCTGATACAGCTGAATGGATTACATCGCTCCAATATAAATCAGAAAATTATCCATTGTGGTACAAAACTGACAATAACGAGCTATTGCCACAGCAGGCGCTTGAAATCATCCATCGAGTGACAAAAGGAGATGCCATTGTTACGACAGATGTCGGGCAACACCAAATGTGGGCTGCTCAATATTATTCATTAAACAAACCGGATCATTGGGTCACTTCCGGAGGACTTGGAACGATGGGCTTCGGATTCCCGGCAGCAATCGGAGCGCAAATTGCAAAACCGGACGCCCGTGTTGTAGCCATTGTAGGTGATGGTGGATTCCAAATGACAGCGCAAGAGTTATCTCTGTTGCAAGAAATGAGAATACCGGTGAAAGTCGTTATTTTGAACAATGGCGCACTCGGCATGGTCCGTCAATGGCAAGAGACATTCTATGAAGAAAGGTATTCCCAATCATTAATTCCCGTGCAGCCCGATTTCGTGAAATTGGCAGAGGCATACAACATTAAAGGATACCGGATTAAGACTATGGAAGAAGCGGAACAAGTTTTCCAAGAAGCGCTCCTTTCAGATGAGCCAGTCTTAATTGATTGTCGAGTGAAAATGCAGGAAAACGTCTATCCGATGGTAGCGCCAGGCACAGGATTACATGAAATGATCGGGGTGAAGCCGGAATGAAACGAGTTATTACAGTAACCGTTATTAATCAAAGTGGAGTGCTCAACCGAGTGACCGGCTTGCTAATGAAAAGGCAATTCAATATTGAAAGCATAACAGTCGGTCATTCAGAGCAAATAGGCATGTCGAAGATGACTTTCATTGTTCATGTGGAGGATGAAAGAAAGATCGAGCAATTAGTAAAACAGCTGCAAAAGCAAATAGATGTCATTAAGGTGAATGACATTACAGACAAGTCGATCGTCATGAGGGAACTGGCTTTAGTAAAAGTTGTATCCCCACCTCAAGTACGCAGT
The DNA here is from genome assembly GCF_042679045.1 of Sporosarcina contaminans. Classification (NCBI taxonomy): domain Bacteria; kingdom Bacillati; phylum Bacillota; class Bacilli; order Caryophanales; family Caryophanaceae; genus Sporosarcina; species Sporosarcina contaminans. The sequence continues at coordinate 45,634 of NZ_JBHTLT010000033.1, forward strand.
GAAATTAATAGCATCGTCGAACCGTTCAGAGCTACGATTATCGACTCCGGCAAAAACGTTGTTACCTATCAAGTGACAGGAGATCCGGATAAAATTGAAGCTTTCATCGATTTAGTAAAGCCCTATGGCATTAAAGAACTATCAAGAACAGGCGCTACAGCGTTCGTTCGAGAAATCCAGAAGCTTCAAACACCTCATCTATCAATTTTAAAATGATGGAAAAAGCATATTTCAGTATAGGGAAAACCTTGGCTAAATTCAGTTATTCTTTCGGTTGGGGCTTACAGATCCTTCACCGAATTGAAGTCAAATAAATGAAAACAAAATTAGGGAGGAATTTTACAATGGCTAAAATGTATTACAATCAGGACATCAATGAAGGACGATTACAAGGAAAAACAATCGCAGTTATCGGATATGGTTCACAAGGTCATGCACATGCACAAAACTTGAAGGATTCAGGATTCAATGTAGTAGTTGGCGTACGTCCGGGGAAATCATTCGATCAAGCGAAAGAAGATGGCATGGAAGTGGCGACTGTGCGGGAAGCGTCTGAAAAAGCAGATGTTATCATGATTTTACTGCCGGATGAAAGGCAAAAGAAAGTTTACGAAGAAGAAATCAAACCAGCATTGACAGCAGGCAAATCACTCGTTTTCGCACACGGATTCAATGTTCATTTCAATGAAATCGTACCCCCATCGGACGTAGACGTATTCTTAGTCGCTCCGAAAGGACCGGGACATTTAGTGCGCCGCACGTATGAAGCTGGCGCTGGCGTACCTGCATTATTCGCAGTTCACCAAGATGTTTCTGGCCAAGCGAAAGATGTTGCATTGGCTTATGCGAAAGGAATCGGTGCTGCGCGTGCTGGTGTCTTGGAAACATCCTTCAAAGAAGAGACCGAAACAGATTTGTTCGGCGAGCAGGCAGTGCTTTGCGGAGGATTGACTTCTCTTGTAAAAGCCGGTTTCGAAACGCTAACAGAGGCAGGATACCAACCTGAATTGGCATATTTTGAAACGATGCATGAATTGAAACTAATTGTCGACCTAATGTACGATGGTGGAATGTCCGGAATGCGCTATTCTATTTCCGATACAGCAGAGTGGGGAGACTTCGTATCTGGTCCTCGTGTAGTTGACGCAAATACAAAAGCGCGAATGAAAGACATCTTGACAGAAATTCAGGAAGGTAAGTTTGCAAAAGGGTGGATCGAGGAGAATGAAAATGGCCGTCCGAACTTTAATGCAATTGAAAAGGCGGAAGCCGAACATCAAATCGAAGTTGTTGGTAAAAAACTCCGTGCGATGATGCCGTTTGTAAACGAAGGATCAAAAACAAAAGAGGAAGAAGTGGTGGGTAGTGCGAACAATTGACATCTTTGATACGACGCTACGCGATGGAGAGCAATCAGCGGGCATCAATTTAAATACAGCAGAGAAATTGGAGATCGCACGCCAACTTGAACGTTTTGGCGCAACCGTGATTGAAGCAGGATTCCCTGCTTCTTCACCGGGCGATTTCGAAGCAGTGGAGAAAATTGCTTCTATAGTAAAAAATTCTACAGTGACCGGGCTTGCGAGGGCGATGAAAAGCGATATCGATACTTCATGGGAAGCGCTCCGGGTTGCACAGCAGCCACATATCCATATTTTCTTGGCAACTTCACCGATCCATATGGAATATAAGTTGAAAAAATCACCTGAACAAGTAGTGGATATTGCAGTGGAGGCCGTAAAATATGCCAAAAAATATTTTCCACTCGTCCAATGGTCAGCTGAAGATGCATTTCGATCGGACCCTGAATTCCTTGTCCAAATCATTAATAAAGTTATTCAGGCTGGCGCAACGACAATCAATATTCCAGATACGGTAGGCTATGCAACTCCGCAAGAATACGGCGCACTCTTTAAATTTTTGAAAGAAAATGTGACGGGTATTGATCGAGTGAAGCTCTCTGCGCATTGCCATAACGATTTGGGCATGGCTGTGGCGAATTCCATTGCTGCCATTGAAAATGGAGCGGACCAAGTGGAAGGAACAATTAACGGCATCGGAGAGCGGGCAGGGAATGCAGCACTTGAGGAAATCGCGGTTGCTCTTCATATACGTAAGGATTTTTACAAGATCGACACAGGAGTGAATTTGCAGGAAATTAAACGCACAAGTCAGCTTGTGAGCCGTTTGACAGGTGTAGCAATCCAACCAAATAAAGCTGTTGTCGGAAAGAATGCATTTGCGCATGAATCTGGAATTCACCAGGACGGAATGCTGAAAAACCGTGAAACTTATGAAATCATCACACCTGAATTGATCGGAGAAACGGTTGCTCCTCTATCATTAGGTAAGCATTCCGGGCGTCATGCATTCAAAGATCGTGCAATCTCTATGGGCTTTGATTTGACGGATGAACAAATCAATGAGGCATTCGCACAGTTTAAGAAGTTAGCTGACCGGAAAAAAGAGATTACTGAAGAAGATCTTTTCGTTCTCTTTACAGGAAAACAAATCGAATCTGCTGATGTTCCGATTTATGACCTGCAAAACGTTCAAGTGCAGTATGGCACGTCCAATATTCCAACTGCCACAGTCTCCGCAGTCGTCCCGACAGGAGAAGAGGTTACTGTTGCTACTACAGGCTCAGGTTCCGTTGAAGCAATTTTTAATACGTTGGAACTGTTAGTAAAAGGTGAAGTTCATATTTTAGACTACCGAGTAACTTCAATCGGCAAAGGTCGCGATGCATTGGGTGAAGCATTAGTCAATTTAAGCTTTAATGGTGAAGTATTTGCAGGTCGCGATGTTTCACAGGATGTATTGGAAGCTTCAGCGAAAGCTTATTTGAACGCAATCAATCGAAAGCTGTTAAAGGAAAAGTTGAAAATAAAAGAGCCGGCAATCGGTTAAAGGATTTTTACAATCCGCTTGTATCAGAATATTCAATTTTATTAACGATTGTTTGTAAGCTGTCAATGCAATGAGTGAAGTAGCAGGCGGCAATCATTGCAGGAGTGTCTTGAAGCAGCAGTAAAATTACAAGTCAAATTTATTTAAAAGTATTTTTAAGCATCAAAGACCAATAGAGGAGGAGAAGTTCGATGGAAAAAAGAGTGGCAGTACTACCTGGCGATGGAATTGGACCTGAAGTGATGGAAGCGGCTGTGAAAGTGTTAGAAGTAGTAGGAAGAAGATTCAATCATACTTTCGAGTTCAGTTATGGATCGATCGGAGGGGATGCAATTGATCGGCACCGCAATCCGTTGCCTGACGAAACGATCGCACTTTGTGAGTCAAGTGATGCTGTCCTTTTAGGAGCAGTCGGCGGACCGAAATGGGATAACAATCCATCTGAATTGCGTCCGGAAAAAGGGTTGTTAGCCATCCGTAAGCATTTTGATCTGTTTGCCAATTTACGACCAGTGAAAGCAGTGCCTTCCTTGCTCCAAGCTTCTCCTCTGAAGGAAGAAGTTGTACGGGAAGTAGATATGATAATTGTTCGTGAATTGACTGGCGGCCTTTATTTCGGAGAACCGAGCAATCATACAAATCAGTCAGGTGTCGATACATTGATCTACACTCGAGAAGAGATTGAGCGGATTGTAGAAAAAGCATTTGAGCTAGCACGTCTCAGAAAAGGCAAATTAACTTCTGTTGATAAAGCAAATGTTTTAGAGTCAAGCAAGCTGTGGAGAAAAATCGTAGATGAGAAGAGAAAAATGTTTCCAGATGTTGAAGTAGAGCATCAGCTTGTCGATTCCGCGGCGATGAAAATCATTACGAATCCTGCTGCATTCGATGTTATTGTAACAGAAAATATGTTTGGCGACATTTTAAGCGATGAAGCATCTGTCATTACAGGTTCGTTAGGCCTATTGCCATCCGCAAGTGTTCGCTCAGACCGTTTCGGTTTATATGAGCCAGTGCACGGATCAGCCCCTGATGTTGCAGGAAAAGGCATTGCCAACCCGGCAGCGGCCATTCTATCTGCAGCGATGATGCTGCGATATTCATTCGGAATGGAAGATGAAGCTGCTGCAGTAGAGAAGGCAGTCAATACAGTGTTCGAGGATGGCTGCTTCACGAAGGATTTGGCATCTAATCAAGAAAGGGCTCTTACTACAACCGAGTGGACAGATAAAGTCGTAGATGAGTTGGATTTGCAATTCGTTTCGAACAGCATCATGTTCTCGTACGTTTAATGAAATAAAATCAATCAATGGAGGGATATCCTGCCTCCATTGATTGTTCGTTAAATAATGCATGTAAACAAAATATAAATCATTATTGGCATCCTTTCGTTGTAATTGGATGTCTGAAAGGAGAAAGTCGAATGGCAAAAACGATTATAGAGAAAATCTGGGACCGACATGTAGTATACGAAGAGCAGGGGAAGCCTGATTTATTGTATATCGACCTCCATTTATTGCATGAAGTCACTTCACCACAAGCATTTGAAGGTCTTCGTCTTGCGGGTCGCAAAGTACGCCGTCCAGATCTTTGCTACGCCACAATGGATCATAATGTGCCGACAAAAAATTTACCTACGATCCACGATCCGATTGCGAAAAAGCAAATTACCACTTTGGAAAAGAACTGTGAAGAGTTTGGCATTCCGTTAGCCCATATGGAACATCCCGATCAAGGAATTGTCCATATTATCGGACCTGAATTGGGACTTACACAGCCTGGAAAAACGATTGTTTGCGGAGATAGCCATACATCGACACATGGCGCTTTTGGCGCGATTGCTTTCGGAATCGGAACGAGTGAAGTTGAGCATGTCCTTTCTACTCAAACGCTTTGGCAATCCAAGCCGAAAACGATGGAAATCAAAATCGAAGGCAAGTTAGGATTCGGCGTCACTTCAAAAGATGTCATTTTGGCGATTATAGCTAAATTTGGCATTGATGTTGGAACTGGTCACATCATCGAATATACAGGGGAAGCCATTCGTAACATGACGATGGAGGAACGTATGACGATTTGCAATATGTCAATCGAAGCAGGCGCGAAAGCGGGTTTGATCAGTCCTGATGAGACGACGATAAATTATTTGAGAAACCGCCGCTATGTACCGGAAGGAGAAGCTTTTGATGAAGCTGCGGCGGAGTGGCTTGCCCTATCTTCTGACGAAGGAGCGGTGTATGACAAAACATTGACAATCAATGCAACTGAAATTGAGCCATTCGTTACATGGGGAACAAATCCATCTATGGGTGCGGGCATTAGTTCAACAGTTCCTACAGTAAATGACTTTGAAAAAGAATCCGACAAGGAAGCGCTGAAAAAAGCACTAACATATATGGGATTGGAAGAAGGAACTCCGTTAACTTCAATTGCGATTCAACACGTATTTATCGGTTCTTGCACAAACGCCCGATTAAGCGATTTGCGCAATGCAGCAGAAGTGATTAAAGGAAGAAAAGTTCATCCATCTGTTACCGCGATTGTCGTTCCAGGATCAAGAACGGTCAAGCAGAAGGCCGAGCAAGAAGGGCTTGATCAAATTTTCAAAGATGCAGGCTTTGAATGGAGAGAGTCTGGCTGCAGCATGTGTTTGGCTATGAATGATGATGTCGTTCCGGCAGGAGAACGTTGCGCTTCAACTTCTAACCGGAATTTTGAAGGCAGGCAAGGAGCCGGCTCAAGAACTCATCTCATGAGTCCAGCTATGGCAGCGGCAGCGGCAATCGCAGGCCATTTCGTAGATGTACGTAAGGAACAGGTCGCTATTGCATAATAGAAAGGATGGGAAAGTATGAAGCCAATTAATGAAGTAACAAGCGTTTTAACTCCCTTGGATCGCAAAAATGTTGATACGGATCAAATTATATCGAAAGAATTTTTAAAACGGATTGAACGTACTGGATTTGGAAAATATTTATTTTATCATTGGCGATACCTTCCGGATGGTTCAATCAATGAAGATTTTGTACTGAATGATAAGCGCTATGAACGCTCTACAATTTTAGTAGCTCACGAAAACTTCGGCTGTGGATCATCAAGAGAGCACGCGCCTTGGGCAATTATGGATTATGGATTTCAAGTTGTCATTGCGCCATCATTTGCAGATATCTTCCATAATAACTGCTTTAAAAATGGCATTTTGCCGATTCGTTTGCAAGTAGATGAAGTAGAGGAGCTGTTGCGAAAAGGGCAGCAATCGGCATACACATTAACGGTTAATTTGGAACAGCAAACGATCAACGGAGAAGACGGCAGCAAATATACTTTTGACATCGATCCGTATTATAAACAAATGCTTCTCAATGGATGGGATGAAATTTCTTTAACCTTCCAATATGAAGAGCATATTGCGGCTTATGAAAAAAAGCATGCTTAAGTTTCTTCTATTATATAGATGTGGGCTATAGCATTCAAAAATAGTATTTGCACTTAATTAACGGAAGTTCTTCGGTTGCTTCACTGCAAAATGGATAGCGAGTTTAATTCAAAATTTAATTTTATATATAGAAGCAGGGGCTGTCGAGAAAGTCAGTGAAAATTGACTATCTACGACAGTTCCTTTTTTATGTGAAAATTTTATTGCTGTCGCTTTCTGTTTTAGGCGTACGTTTTCCATGAAAGGCGGGTGAGCCTCGAACAAGAAGAGTTCAATTTGCCGTATTTCTCGTTTTTTCGGAAACTAAGGTATCTTTTACTCGCAAAGCCTGTATTGTGTGACAGGCTTCGCAGGACATTGAATAGCATCACCGATATCACATCCCACGAAGGAAATGCACAGCAATTTCGTGGAATCTCCATCATCCACTATAGAACATCATATGAAAATCTTTATGTTAAAAGAAATTGTATGTCATGCTCTTTATTCACTTGATACTCTCCTTACGTCACCTATTAAACTGTTAATTGAATCTTGATCATCATTCGGTTACACACTCCCGGCCGCATTAAATTCTGTTCTAGACGGATGCTTTTTAAGGGCTTGTCGGAAAGTCTACCTGTCGATCGCTCCTTTAAAATTCGCGTTTCAGGAGCGCCGCCATCCTCTTCAATAAACAAATTACCTTTGTTTAGGAGAGATATTAAAATGATAAACTAACCGATTATGAAATTGACTCAGTGAAAAACAGAAAGAAAGGTGTTAAAGATGAACAAACCGTTGAAAAAAGAAGTTGTAATTGTTGAGCTAATGCTTGGAATTTCACTAATACTTGGTGTCATTCCGCCCTTAATTATGTATTTCATTACAAAAAGGAAAAACATGTTTTACAATGAGTCGAGTCGCAAGGCACTGAATTTCCACTTAACGATATTTCCCTTTTTTATAATAAGTAGATTTTTCCCCATTTGGTTTATGTTTGCTGTATTGGCAATCGAAACAGTTATTATCATGTATGCTATGAGTAGAATAGCTTTTCAGAAGCCATATAGTTATCCGGCGATTCCCTATATTAAAAGCGGAAAATAGAGAGGAGGCATTCAAATGTCAGGCAATATGTTGACGATTGGGCAGTTAGCTAAACGAGCAGGCGTTACGATCAGGACACTTCGATATTATGATAAAATCGGATTAATAGTGCCATCTGACTATAAAGAAGGTGGCCATCGGCTCTATAGTATTGATGATCTTATACGTTTACAGCAAATTCAATCTCTAAAATTCATTGGATTTTCACTTAAAGATATTAATAATTTATTAGAACTATCTGTTATAGAAGAACACGATCTCACCCGCTCGATCGCTTTCAAAAAAAGAGAGCTTATTGCTGAACAAGAGAGAATTCTACAAATGATTGATCAGTTAGACCATATGACAAAGATTATTACAGGATATGAAAAAATAGATGTAAAATTATTTTGTTTTATCATTCATTCGATCCTTTTTGAAGAGGAAAATCTTAATGAGGCTCAGGAGAAAGGTTCTATTCATAATTTTAGAAGCGAAGCAAGAGTGAAAATAGATAAAGCGTTTTTTTCAATGTTTATGCAGTTGAAAAAGCTTGTAGAAAACGATATAAGCCCAGAGTCTGAAGAAGCATTCCATTTTTGCAGCCAGTTGACGAACCTTACGAATGAAATGTTATCAACTGTGGAAATGGCAGACTTAAAATCTGCACTTCCATTTGACGAATTCAATATACTCAATCCTCTTACGGATGAAGAAAGTACTTTTCTTAGAGATGCTTTTGCTTATATGTCGAAGAAGTTCGGTTCTCAATAGAAAGTAAATACAAACTCAGTTAGGAATCAATTATAAGCTATTCGTTAATTTTAATGTTGACAATTCCATGAAAGATTAGATAACAGAAGAATTGGGACAAATTATTGACGAAAATAGAAGAAAAATATCCGTGATATAAAATTGGTATTCAAGCTCATAAAAAAGGTGAATTAATTGTACAAAAATCAAAAAACGAATCATAGAAAGATTCATTTGAAAGCCTCTCTTATATGGGAGGTTTTTTTGTCGATTTGTATGTTATTATAAGAAAAGATAAGGACAAGAAACTACAGGAGGACATGAAATGCCGAATAGGAAAGTAATGAATGGTATGATTTGCAGTTTTTTGGTAATTGTCTTGTCGCTATTCGGATGCAGCTCGACGGATGCACAAACAAATGCAATCTATCAAAACTTTACAGATGTACATAACCAATTTTGGGCGAAAGATGAAGTGACTCAGTTAGTAGATATGGGAATTATTAACGGCTATCCTGACAAGCAATTTCGCCCTTCGGTTGAAGTGAATCGGGGCCAAGCAGCCAATCTGCTTGCGGGCGCGTTAAAATTGCCGGAACCTGCTTATGAACCGGTTTTTAAAGACATAAGCAACAAATCATCTTTTGTCAAAGGTGCCATGGCTACTTTCAAGGCAGGGATTTTCATCGGTAAGGAAGATGGCACGTTTGGCGCCGGTGATTCATTGACGAGAGAACAAATGGCGACTGTTCTTGTTAGAGCGTTTAACCTTGAGGATACAGGAGAACATATTGAATTCAAGGACGAGGCGCGCATTAGCGAATCCCATAAAGAGGGCGTTAAAATTTTAGCGCAGCATGGCATTACAACAGGGAAAGAAGACGGTACATTCGATCCTAAGACACCTGTAAATCGGGCGACATACGCGGTATTCCTACACCGCGCGATGGTGAAGGAAGGTTTGATCGAAGAAGTGCCGGAAGTGACGTTCATTGAGCCGAAAGTATTTGGCTCCTATCAAGACACTCGTTTCGATCAAAATTTTGTCGAAGTGCCAGTATCCAATAAAGCAAAAACATATTTACGTTCGACTGTCCATTTGCAATATGCTGGCAATAAAACTGTCAACCACCGACATGCTAAAGATATTATCTATACGTATAAAGTTGGAGGATTGTCACCGGCGGTTGTAAATGTAACGAAGAGAGAACTTGAAAACGGGGACTACTTCCTATTTACGGAAATACGCAATCCACAGCGGATGCCAATCAGAGTCGATGTCATCCAAACGGAAGGCGAGTTAGAGAAAGGAATTTTACGTGAATATAGTCGATTCCCAATTAAGAAAGAAACGGATGACACTTTCGGTTTCGATGGGACAACATATCCTACCGGCGTGTTTGAAATTACATCAAAAGAGGGAACGAAAGCGCAAAAAATGATCGGGAAAGCATATCGCTCAAAAGAGTTAGAACTAAAGTATCCTAACGGCGAAAGTAGCCATACGAGAGAGCTGTTGGATGAGAGCGAAGCATTTAGCGGTGTTACTTTGGGTGATATACAATTATCCGTCTATACACTTAGCTCGAGAGGGTATGACATCGTCGATCAATGGATCTTACATTCCGATCAGCAACTATTTTCGACAAACGAAAGAATGGATGCGTGGATGTTAGAATCCGCTACTTATTATAAAAAAAGGAACAAATGGTATACGGCAAACGGACCGTACAATAAAATGGCAACAACGATTGAGCCGATGCCAAAGTCCGGTCGTGGCTACGGTAGGAATCTTCTTTTAGTAAAAGAAGATCGGGTCATGGCGCTTTATAATGAAACGCAAGAGCGATATTACGAAAGCTTGCTCTATAATTCATTTGCCAACCTTGATATTTTCAGAGGGAAAAAAACCTATTGGGAAACTGAAGTGACAAGCACGTATTTGAAAGGTCTTTTCGGCATAACAGCGCCATTTGTCGATACGAGATTCAATGAGCAGATTGCATTGTTCCTGTATAATGGCGGTAAAGCGTTCGGTCATGCAGACTATAATTTAGGTCTGAAAAATTATGCGGATTTGTTAGCATCGCAAAAGGACAAAGGGAATATTATAAAAGTCGATGCCACTTCCTATTATGTGCAAGACTATTTCCCAACCAAGCAGAAAGTGAATACACATACGTCCATGAACCATCTTTTAGGCGGCATGAACATTCTGCTCCTTGCATATGAAGAGTTTGGCGATGAAAAATACTTGAAAACTGCTAATGCACAGTTTTCTGCAATTGAAAAAGATGTAAACCGTTGGATCCGTCCTGATGGCGATATTTGGTATAAAACATCTCCAGACCGCACGTTCGTTGGTCGCGATTATACACATTTGACATTGGAAGATTTAATTCATTCCTATGAAATGTGGACGAATATTGATCCTTCAAAACTGCCATTGTTTGAAAAATTGATCCGATCAAAAGCAGGTTATCTGAATGCGAATCAATTAGGCTATACTACGAAAATTAAAAAGGGACTTGAGCGAATCGGAATGCCGGAACTTTTGCCGGCGGGCGAGGAGCATACAGACGCTTTATAAAAAAAATCCCCATGGAGGAGGCATACGCCGTATCCATGGGGATTTTTACGTTAATCTATTTTCCGGACAAGGTCTGAACGGATCCAGCCATAGTCCGATGGCGGGTTTATATCTGCCAATACTTTGTACCAAACATATCCATCGCTGCCAGTCGTTTCGTCAACGATGACGAGTGGATAGCCGAAAGCAGCGTTCGCTCCGGGATCTTTCGGTTTGTAAGTGAACAATTTGTTGGAGGCAGTCACTTCAGGGCTTGTCCGAACATTAACGCCGGTGGACCCTTCATAAATGATGCTTCCTAACTGTACTTGTTTATAGTCGCGTTTGCCTAAGAACTTATCGATTCTCCACATATGTCCGGCTACTTTGCTGCCCCAATGTGGATCTGATGCATATTTTACGTTGAATCCAACAGATTTATTTCCAGGCACAGCGCCGTTTGAGTGTGCACCTAACGGGTTCGCATAATTCAAGTTCATATAACGTTGAATAAATGCCGTAATGCTGTTTTCTGGTGTTGCATAAATCTCACCTAATTCTGGAGAAGAGTCAAATACTTGAATGCCGAATAAGTTGTTTTTCGTCTGTGCATTCGTGCTCATGCCGTAATCACTTTCGTGGATGGCAGTGGCTAATATGTACATAGCATTGACACGATATGTTTCTTCGACAGATTTAATAAATTCTCCAAGACCAATAAGTTTAGACTTTGTCGTAGCGTCTTTATAGCGGGCAATGCCTGTATTTTGACGCTCTACTAAAGCTTTTTGAATATAAGACTCAAGCTCTGCTCCTGTGTAGGAAGTCGGTTGGCGAACAGAAAGAAACTGGAAGTACGGATAATAAGTAATGACATTTTTTGTTCCTACTTCGCTGAAATGAACGCCATCAAAACTCGTATACCGTTGGCCGATCCGCATGGAAGATGATGCAGGTCCGACTGTATAGACGGCAGATGTTTTGCTTATATTATCGTACGTATGATGAGCCAAAGTTCCGTCTGTAGCTACTTCATAATAGTCATAGCCTGTGACAAGCTCGGTAGGGACAAGGTCCACTTCGTTATGTTTTGCATAAAATGTTTTTCCAGCAATCTCTAAAATGACATGATCTGCACTGCTGCCGATGTATTTCATTTCTCTTCCTTTTTGCACATACGTCACTTCGTTACGTAGTGAAGAGTCGCTGTAAAGGGAAGTGTATTGCTTCGGATTTTGCGCTCCAAAAGCACGTCCAGATTTCATTTTCACAACTTTATTATTCTTTTGGATCACTCTGATAGATGAAGATGCATTGTAGGCTATCAACGCATCTTCAAAGTTTTTGTATAGAGCTGTCGTCGGTATTACTTGGCCGTTTGAAATCGTGCTCACTTTATAAATTTCAGGATCTACATCCGGCACCGGTGGAGTGGACGGATTTGTTGGTTCGTCTGGCTTGAGCAATTTGGCAGCTGCCTCCATGCGATAAAGGAAAGCTGCTGCATGAGCAATTGTCGCGCTGTCTAATGGCTTAAAATAAACTCCTTTTTTCTGATGATCACCGCGGATAATGTTCAAGTTTGCGGCCGCAGCGACTGCGTCATGGAAATTCGGTGAAATCAAATGATTATCTTTAAAATTCAAACTTGATTTTTGAACCGGTAAATCCATATATCTGAACGCTTTATAAATCATCCCGGCCATTTGTTGACGAGTGATTTTTTGATCAGGCTTGAAGGTGCCATCAGGATATCCGCCTAAAATACCGGCACCGGCAGCATTTTGGATTTCGATTGTTAGTCTTGAATTTGGTTTCAAATCTTTGAATGTATATTTTGTTGAATCAGGCAGTTGGAGCGCTCGAGTTAAATACGATGCAAACTCTCCACGTGTCACTGCTTTGTCCGGATTGAACTTGCTATCCGTCAAAATGACATTCTTTTGAATCCAATACGTCAATTCTGTTTCCATTTGATGTCCTTTGACACCGGTAGCTGCTTGGGCAGTGCCTTGGAAAAGAGAGGTGGACATAAGGATCAAGACTAAAGCGAAAGATAGTAGTTTTTTCAACTGAAAACCTCCTTTTATCTATCTTCTATGATAGTAACAGATTCTTTATAGAATAATAACCCATTTACGAGAAAAAGAGATTGTTCAATTGAAAAGTTTTAGAAAATGGTTCAAGAATTCATTTGGTGGAGGAGGTATAATTAAATTGGCACTCGGTGGGCATATTGAAAGAGAAACAGTTTTTTTGAAAATGAAACTAAACAGTCCTCCGCAACGTCGTATAAGATGCTATAATGTCAGAGGGTCTACCGAACTTAAAAATGGCTTTTAGTCGTGGAAAGGGAAACGTTTTGAATGACTACAATTCTTAGTAAATTGAAAGAAAAAGATACACTGCTTTTATTGATTTCCTTATTGGTTGTCATCGTATCATTGTTTTTGCCGACAAAAATAACACTTGTCATCACATCATTGGTTTTCGCAGCATTTGCGTTTTTTAGAACGCAGCATAGCTTGCTCTTCCTAATCATCTATGTCAGCATACGGCCTTTGTTAGTGGAAGTGAATTCCGGTGTGAAACTAATCGGAGATTTAATCACTTTCATTGCATTTATCAAAATTGTGCTTTCAAGCAGGAAAGACTGGAAAACATTATTTCATTTCAAATGGTTTGAATGGGCATTTTTTGCCCTTATGATCGCAGGTTCTATTAGTGGCTTATATCACGGAGTGCTACCTGCAGCCGTGCTGTTCCAAGTAAGGACGTTCTTGATTATGTACCTTCTTTATTATGTCATTTCAAGAATGTTCTTGCCGGAAGGCTGGCTGAAGCAAATTGCATGGGTGACCGTTATAACTGGCATGATTTCATCCATTCATGGGCTCATTGAAAAACTCTCGATGAGGCAATGGCTGTTGCCAGATGTTTGGAAATATAAGACATTGTCTGCGACGAATGCTGTTCGGATCTACGGGCTACCTGGAAATCCGAACTCTCTCGCATTGCTGTTGTTTTTTGGCATTATGTCAATCCTCTTTCTGCAGTCGATCTACAAAGGTGAAAAGTATAAATGGTTTTTGAATATTAACTTAGTGCTGTTCACAGGTGTGTTTATTTTGACGTACTCGCGAGGAACGTGGATCTCTGCAATTGTATTCGGTGCGATTTTTATCGTGCTTACAAAAAATTGGAAAATGTTGAAGAGGCTAGTGATAGCTGGAATTGCGGCTATATTGCTCATTTACTATCCGGTGAATCTCAGCGTTAAGTTTTTAGCGTCACTTGGATTCCAAACTCCGACTGAAGAACCAGGCAGTATCGGTGGTCGGTTTGGTGAAACGTTTGATGAGAAGAATTTAGCACTTATGTCTGAGAGCGGACGCTTTTTCTATATTAAAAAAGGGTTTGAAATCTTTAAAGTATATCCGGTTGCTGGATCAGGATTTGGTTCATTCGGGGGCTCGGCAACGTTGTCGTATGGTTCGCCGATTTATGACCATTACGGCATTCGATCCGATATTTACGGCGGAAAATACTTCTACTCGGACAACCAATATATTCAAATCATTACCGAGACCGGCGTTATCGGCGTCATCTTATTTGCCGCTTTCCTACTATGCATGTTGGCGATTTTCTGGAAAGAACGGAAAACGACGTTCGGTAAATTTATGATTGCGCTCTGGTTCGCAACCGGATTCTCAGGATTTTATTACAATATTTGGGAACTGAAGTTTTATACGATGTTCTATTTCATCCTGTTCGGCACATTCGCCTCTATGACAGGGCAATATACAAAGTTCAAAATGAAAAATTTGTAAAGAAGTGTAAAAAGCGAAGGAAGCTTCATTTCCTTCGCTTTTTCTATTGCTCAATTTATATAAATATATTATTTCCTTCTTATGTATGATGGTAATTTTTCGACACCTCTGTTAAGCTAAACATTGATTCATAGAAAGGAAGGTGTCGACTTATCAATAAGCAAGTAGAATCAGTGAGAAAAATCGGTAAAAAAGTTGCTATGACTGCTGTCGCTTTCTCACTGCTGTTAACTGTCCCAACAGGTGTTTCGGCAAAAACAAATACGGTTGAAAGTTACCCGGTATCTTCAGGTGTAACGTATTCTCATTATACGCATTCAGGAACAAATCATATTAATCATCTGAGTGTCAATTTGAATGATCCTCATACGCAGCTATCAGTAGGATTGCCTTCTCCACTCGCAAAGAGGGAAGCAACGACAACGTTAGCAAATCGGGATTCCAAAGATGGCCATCGGGTGGTCGGCGCTGTGAATGCATCTTTCTTTGACATGAAATCAGGCTTGCCGATGTATTTAATTTCCCAAGGAAACGAAATCATCAATGGCGGTGTTATTTCAAGTTCACCAGATTACTATGTTAGCAAACCAATTGCTTTTGGTGTAATGAGAGACGGGCGAGCTGAAATCGATGAGTTTAATTTTGATGTACGCATTAATGCCAATGGCAATGATTATAAAATGACAGGACTTAACCGTGAACGTCAAGCAGGGGAAACGATCGTCTTCACGCCACAACATATATCGAAAACGACAGGGTCGAACGAATTCGGCATTGAAATTGTCGTCGATACAAAATCTCCAATTACGTCTACATATTACGGACAACAGCTTAAAGGCAACGTTGTAAAAGTACGTGGTTACGGTTCAAAGGAGAAAGTGGAGATTCCTTCAACGGGGTTCGTCATTTCTGCACACGGTGAAAAAGCATTGGAACGTTTGAAAGGGATCAATGTTGGCGATGCCGTGTCACTCTCAATTACGATCGATGATAAGTGGAAAGATTCTTCTTTCATGTTAGCGAGTGGACCAATGCTTTTGAAAGATGGTAAACCGCATATAACAATGAACACAAACAATTGGCGCGCAAAAGCGATGACAGCTCGTACAGCTGTAGCAATCAGCAAAGATAAGAAAAAAGTAGATTTGGTTACAGTAGATAGTAAAAAAGGATACAGCAACGGCATGACGCTAACCCAATTCGCTAACTATTTGGCTTCCCAAGGATATGATCGTGCCATCAACTTCGACGGTGGCGGTTCTACGACTATGGGATTAAGAAAGTATGGTAGCAATACGGTTGTTCTTGGAAATCGTACAACTGATTCAAGCCAGCGTAAAGTATCCGCAATTATTGAAGCGATTAGTACTGCTCCGTTAGGCGATCCAGCTCACATAAGTGTTTCACGTGGACAAGTTGGTGATATGTTGGTAGGTGCAAGTGTTCCATTGACAGTGAACTATGTTTTGGATTCATCTTACAACCCATTGAAAGTGGATACATCACTCATCTCTGTCACTTCTGAAAACGGCAAAGTGACCGGCTCAGGAGCGTCATTCAAGGCAGTGGCGGCAGGTACGGACCGCGTTACGATTCATTATGGAGGAGCGAAACAATCGTTCCCGATCACAGTTGTAGAGGCTCCTGCGAAGTTAACGATCCAACCTCCAACGACATCGATTAAACCGAACGCATCCGTGACATTTAAAGCGAATGCAACAGATGCACAAGGAAAACCGATCATTTATTCTCCAGAACAATTGAAGTGGAGTGTTACAGGAAATATTGGAACGATTACACAATCGGGTACTTTCAAAGCTTCATCTGTTTTAGGTAAAGGTTCGATCAATGTGACGTTAGGCAATAAAACTACTTCATTGCCGATAGAATTGTCTGATGGAACTCCGGCATTCACGGACATTCCGGCGGATCATGCTTATTATAATGAAATCCGCTTCTTGAAAGATTTAGGCTATATTAAAGGTGATATTGACGGTAAATTCAATCCTGGCCAAACATTGTCAAGAGAACATGCTGCTGTGATTTTAAGCCGTGTATTCAATTTGGACACTTCCGTTAACAGCGGTCAGAAATTCAGCGATGTACCGAAATCCCATCGCTATTACAATGAAATCAATGCAATCGCCAGTGCAAACTTAGTAGGCGGCAAAGGGGACGGCACATTCGATCCTACCGGCCAATTAACACGTGCTCAAATGGCGGCAATTCTTGTAAAAGCTTATGATCTAAAAGGAGAATCTGCAAAAAAATTCAAAGACGTTCCTTCAGATCATTGGGCATACAAGCAAGTGCATATTTTAGCAAATCATGGCATTACAACAGGAAATGAAAAAGGCAATTTTGAACCGAACAAACCGGTAAATCGTGCCCAATTCAGTGCTTTCCTATATAGAAGCATTAACAATAAGTAATAGAAGAAAAGATGGAGAGACAGCAGTTGTTTCTTCATCTTTTTTATTTAATGAACTCTCAAATGATCCGCTTAAGTATGCGTACAACTGCTCAATATAGCTTTAAACTACCTGAACCAGCCGGACAACTGCTTGTGAAAAAGGTATTTCTCTACTAGCAATCGCCTTATTCCAACCTGTGATCATTCGGAGCAGTGTATGGATGGTTGTCGCATATTGTAACATGTTATACTATAAGTATTATTTTGGAGAAGGAAGTTGGGAAATGAAAATAGGAATTGTCGGTAACTATGGAAATAATAATAATGGGGATGAAGCAATTCTCTTAGGTTTAATTAAGCAAGTTACCTCTACTTTGCATATTGATACGAACCAAATTACCGTTTTCAGCAATAACCCGGAACAGACATCAAAACGATATGGTGTTGAAAGTTATCCGCTATACTACAGAACAGGAAATCCAGCAACGACATTTTTAAAGACGTATAAAATGAATAAGAAAATTGTACAAACATTTGATATGCTCATCATCGGTGGCGGTGGTATCTTAATGGATCTCTATAAAAGAGAGGCGCCTTTGTATGGATCGTATGCGATGATGGCGCAACGTTCCAATGTACCTTATGCGATTTATGCATGTGGAGCTGGTCCGTTACATACTAAATTAGGTAAATGGTTCATTCGCCAAATGAGTATGAAAGCAAATTATGTTTCCGTTCGTGATCCTGAATCTGCTGCATTGCTCTACAGTCTTGGCATAGAAAAAAACATTCGTGTTTTCGGAGATCCCGCTTTTTATTTAAGAAGGGAGAACACGCCACAGAAGTCAGACAAGCCAAAGAAAATTGGTGTTACAGCTGTTCCTTATTACAATAAAGATTACTGGCCGGAAGGGAACGAGGAACTGTACCAAAATTATATTGAAGGAATGGCACGAAACTTAGATGCACTTGCTGAAGAAAACGAAGATGTGGAGATTACATTTTTTGCGACGAAGTTTCCGCAAGATGCCAATGTAACGAAGGACATTCAGCGGTTGATGCAGCATCGTGATAAGACGATGATCATCGATGAAAATCTTTTGCCGGAAGATATTTTGGATGTCGTAGAGAAGCAAGATGTTGTAATTGGAACGAGATTGCATTCATTGATTTTATCTTTATGCACTTCAACGCCAATTATCGCAATCTCTTATCACCACAAAGTGAAGGACTTCATGGATCATGTTGGATTGTCGGCATTCAATGTACCGATGGAACAGCTGCATGAGAACAACGAATTTTTTGCAGAAGCGTTTGGTGAAATGAAGTTAAATTGGCAATCGACAGTGTTAGAGACAGAAGAGCTGTCCAAGAAACTATATAGTGAATCTGAAAAGGCGACTTTGCAATTAACAGGCGAAATCGCTGAATCTTAATTGACACATGCCGTAGAAAGGGTGAAAATCATCCGATCTACGGCCTTTTTCATTAAAAACATAGAGTGCTTTTCACATCGTTCAAGTACGTTTGGCTAATCGGCAGCTCTGCTCCATCCTTCATTTTCATAAGCAGGTTGGAGGAGAAGTCACGTGAAATTTTATCGATGCAAGAAAGATTAATAATATAAGAACGGTGAATTCGCAAGAAAGAGCTTGGCAATTTCAGATGGAGTTCTTTGAGGGTGCAGTTCGTGGTGTATTGTTCTCCTTCCGTATAAAAGAACGTCTTTTTTTGATAGCTTTCGATATGAGTAATTTGCTCAAGTGGTACAGGATACCATTCATCATGTAGCTTGCCTGTAAGCATACGGATTGGTTCATTTTTCAAGACATGATAATTAGGCGGCAAAATAATGATAAGTGCGCCTGCTTTCCCACGTATTTCGATTGGATAGCCAATGCCATAATACGGTTTTCCAAACAACGTACGATCTACAATTAAATCGACTTTTTTTCTTGTTTGCAGCACTGTATCGGCGATGCTGCCTTTTTTTATTGGCTGGCCTTCCTTCAATTGAATATCATGCAAACCTGACATGTAGTACACGTAATGATTGTCGAGTGCGATGGCCATTGAAGCATCCTTTGGTATCCAATCTTCCAACAGACAAGTGTACTGCTGTAAAAACCCTCTTTCGACTTCCACATTTTCGATCGACATTCATATGCCTCCTTCAGTTTGCTTCCCTATTAAAAAACCATTTCGTCTTGCTATTTTGCTATTCATCCGATAAAAACTGCTTTTTATCGGAATGCACAGACAATTAAAATATTCTGTTATATAGTAATGTATAACAAGTTCGACTGTTATGGAACAGTAATAAAGTATCATTTACACAATCAGTTGAACAAAACAATAGAAAGGTGTGGACGAAATGACAACGCGTACAGAGCAGGCGGCATTATTAGAAAAGAAGTGGCAGGAGGATGAAAGATGGAAAGGGATTGAACGTGGGTATTCCGCAGAAGAAGTTATTAAATTGCAAGGCTCTGTTGTGATCGAGCAAACATTAGCAAAACGCGGGGCAAATCGGTTATGGAAATCACTACATGAAGAAGACTTCGTCAATGCATTAGGGGCTTTGACAGGGAATCAGGCGGTGCAGCAAGTAAAAGCGGGATTGAAAGCCATTTATTTAAGCGGTTGGCAAGTTGCAGCAGATGCGAACTTAGCGGGACAAATGTATCCGGATCAAAGCTTGTATCCAGTGAATAGCGTGCCTTCTGTTGTAAAGCGCATTAATCAAGCATTGCAACGGGCAGACCAAATTGATCATGCAGAAGGAAGAAATGATGGGTTTGATTGGTTCGCTCCAATCGTTGCAGATGCCGAAGCAGGTTTTGGAGGTCCATTAAACGTTTTTGAATTAATGAAAGCGATGATTGAAGCAGGTGCTGCAGCCGTTCATTTTGAAGATCAATTGGCGTCCGAGAAAAAATGTGGCCATCTTGGCGGTAAAGTGTTGCTCCCTACACAAAATGCAGTGCGCAACTTGATTTCAGCTCGTTTGGCAGCGGATGTATTGGATGTGCCAACAATCATCATTGCACGGACAGACGCAGACGCAGCAGATTTAATTACAAGTGATATCGATCCACGAGATCAAGAATTCATTACGGGAGAGCGAACTCCAGAAGGATTTTTCCGTACGAGAGCAGGAATTGACCAGGCAATTGCTCGCGGTCTTGCTTACGCACCATATGCCGATTTGATTTGGTGTGAAACATCAACGCCTGATTTAGAGGAAGCGAAGCGTTTTGCTGAGGCGATTCACGAAAAGTATCCAGGGAAAATGTTGGCTTACAATTGTTCACCCTCCTTCAACTGGAAAGCAAACTTGGATGATGAAACGATCGCTGAATTTCAGCGTGAGTTAGGAAAGATGGGCTATAAATTCCAATTTGTTACGCTTGCGGGCTTCCACTCATTGAATCATAGCATGTTCGAGCTTGCATATGGCTATAAAGATCATGGCATGGCTGCTTATTCAAAACTACAAGAAGCGGAATTTGCAAATGAATCGAAAGGCTATACGGCAACGCGCCATCAGCGTGAAGTCGGCACAGGCTATTTTGATGAAGTTGCACAAGTGATTTCTGGCGGCACTTCATCTACAACAGCTATGAAAGGTTCGACGGAAGTCGCACAATTCGTTTGATTGGCGGTAATCGGAAATGCTCCCCGTTTAGTAATGGGGAGGTTTCCCGCCATGAACCGGTCCGCGCGGGGCAGGCCGGTTAGTGGCGGGAAGCCTCTCTATAAGGGGAGCAAGTGTTGCAACGAGGAAGAATGTGTGAACCTAAAGCAGGTTATGCGCATCTTAGGAGGGAATGCATGTGGGGCGGCTTTATAAGCGCTTTAGCAAGCATCTATGAGTTGCTGTAAACAGTTATGTGTGTTGTGAGGGATTTATGCGTAGAAGTAGCAGCTTCTGCGTCTATTGGGAGCTTTATCCTTGGAATGAGGCAGTTAAGCTCACGCAAAAAAAAGGTTATGCTTGAAATTAGATTTTGTCAGCTATTATGTGTTATTCACAGCTTTATGCTAAGAAGGCATCCTGCAAGCTGCGATGTCATAAAGGAAAGTTAAAAAAAGAAAGGATGATTCAACTGACTACTCAACAAATGCGATTCAATTTAGAGATTGTTGGTGAGCTGACGGCTGGGACAGAGGAGATATTAACGCCGGAAGCATTGGAGTTTCTATATAGTTTGCATGAACAATTTAATGGCAGAAGATTGCAATTGATGGAAGAGCGGATACAGCGGCAAGAGCGTCTTGATCGAGGAGAGAAACTATGTTTTTTGGAAGAGACAAAACCTATTCGCGAAAGTGATTGGACAGTTGCCCCGGCTCCGGCAGATTTACAAGATCGGCGCGTAGAAATTACCGGGCCAGTAGATCGGAAAATGATCATTAACGCGTTAAATTCTGGAGCAAAAGCGTTCATGGCGGATTTTGAAGACGCGACTTCACCGACATGGTCCAATATGATTGATGGCCAGGTGAATTTAAAAGATGCAGTACGCCGGACGATTGAGTTTGAACAGGCTTCAAATGGCAAGACGTACAAGTTGAATGATAGGACAGCGGTATTAATCGTCAGGACACGCGGGCTGCATTTAGATGAAAAGCATATTCAAATAGACGGAGAGCCAATGGCGGGTGGGCTGTTCGATTTCGGGCTTTACTTTTTCCATAATGCACAGGAATTGATCGACCGAGGAACTGGTCCATATTTCTACTTGCCAAAGCTTGAAAGTCATTTGGAAGCGCGCTTTTGGAATGATGTATTTCTTTTTGCGCAGGAAAGGTTAGGCATTCCAAGAGGGACGATTCGAGCGACGATTTTAATTGAAACGATTACGGCTGCTTTTGAAATGGATGAGATTTTATATGAATTACGTGAGCATGCGGCAGGGTTGAATTGCGGCAGATGGGATTATATTTTCAGTTTCTTGAAAAGGCTGCGAAATGACCCCAATGTTATTTTGCCAGATCGAGAACAGGTGACAATGACTTCGCCGTTCATGCGTGCTTATACCCAACTATGCGTTCAAACATGCCATAAGCGAAATGCTTTTGCGATGGGAGGGATGGCAGCACAAATTCCGATCCGTAACAATCCTGAGGCAAATGATGAAGCTTTCAGGAAAGTAGCGGATGATAAGCGGAGAGAGGTAATGGATGGCCATGATGGCACGTGGGTTGCGCATCCAGGGCTAGTATCAGTAGCGCTTGCAGAGTTCGATGAGCATATGCAGACGCCAAATCAAGTTCACCGTAAGCGGGAAGATGTCCGCGTGACTGAAGAAGACTTACTTCAAGTGCCGACTGGTACGATTACAGAAAAGGGCTTGAGGATGAACTGTAGTGTTGGAGTGCAATATATTGCTTCTTGGCTCAGTGGCAACGGGGCTGCGCCAATCAATAATTTAATGGAAGATGCGGCTACAGCAGAAATTTCACGTTCGCAAGTATGGCAATGGATCCGACATCCGGAAGGTAAATTTGAAGATGGAAGAAAGATTACAGTTGATCTTTTCAAACAAATCTTTGATGACGAGATGGAAAAGCTGAAGCAGTCTATTGGAGAGAGGAATTTTCAAAAAGGGAAGTTTAATGAAGCTGCACAGCTTTTTGCAGATTTGACACTGTCTGATGAGTTTGAGGAGTTTCTAACATTGCCTGCATATGAACAATTACAATGAACTGGAGGAGATTCAAATGGAAATGATGAATAACCAACAAAGTGAATCGAAAAAGTATTGCCAAGAGTGTGGTTGCGAAATCATAGAGAAAGTCGAATCTCTTCTTTATGAATGCGAGCGCTGTATTGGAAAATATAAAGAATGAAAACATGCGGCCTATTCCTTATTGGGGAATACGCCGCATGTTTTGTTTCGAGAATAGGGTCTTTCGCATACATATAAGGAAAGAGGGTGAATGGTTGGTAAAAAAAGACGGCGAGAGGAAGGGATGGAACTCTCTCACCGACAAAGGAATATATTTTATTTATTGAAATGGGAGGTGTTCGAATTATTCGATTGTAATACCAGCGCTTGCAGCACCAGTGACAGTTGCAGCCAAATCGCCAAGACCTGTTGCTGTAATTGAGTAAACCATCAATAGACGGTCTCCAGCAGCAACTGGAACTGGTGGAACTGTTGTTGTACCGCTCACTAAGTCTCCAATCGCAATTAGGCCCGTCAATGTAGGTGTTAAATCGACAGTTGCGGCTGTTGCTGTAAATGTATTGCTTCCAGCAGGTGCTCTGAAAACAGTTGCATGGACAGTGACTGTACCTAATAAAGTAACAGCAGCCAAAATTCTTAATGATGCAGAGATAGAAGTAATATTTCCTGCCCGAGGAACAGAGAATGCCTCAGTAGTGAGAAGTGCAGTCGTGTCAATTGTATTCCCTAATAGCGTTACGCCGGGAACAGCTGTACCGAATCCAACGAGGGAAGTCGTTCCTACTAAACCTCCAGCAAGCGAAGTCAAAACAACATCTGTTATACCAGAGGAGAATGGAATAATGGAACCAGTAGCAGCTGCAGGAGGTACAATTGGTAGGCACGCTGCATCAACTGCACGGAATGGACCTAAAATACCGCAAGGATTTGGTTCACCCATAACTGGTGCACATCCTTCTCCAACTTGTGCGATTCTGTTCCCACCTTTTCTTCCGCTGCATCCGGCACATCCCCGATCTCGATAATTACTTAACAGCATATTTACACCTCCTTTCTCCAATAGCTTATTCAAATGTTTACTGTTCTGACGGGCTAGCAACTATTGCTTTTATTGGTTTTTCATCATGATTTATAGTGAGGATAGGTGATTGTCCCAAACCTTTCTTCAAAATTAGAACTACTCTCAATTTAAGTGTAGCGACCAATTCGCTAACAATAGCTCGCATTTTTTAAAATGAACAGCGAATCGAACAACAAAGAGTTCGATTCGCCGTATTTCTGCGTCTTCTGCAGTCAAGTCCTTAATCTTGAGTAATTTCCTTTTGCCTGTTTTTAATAGAAACTATTCATAAAATTGAAATCGCAATATCCCGCTAAGTTGATTTCCGTTTCAGTCGGAAGCTTCCGCGGCATGGCTTGAGACTCCTCGTCCGCTGCGCTCTCTGTAGTGTCTCAAGGCTCATGCTCCTAACGCTTCGCTTTTACTCGCAGAAAAACATTTGCTTTTCCCGCAGGAGTCGGCGCCTGCACTCCAATCAACGTTGATCCTTTTGAAGAAACTTGATCAAACGAAGACAAAATTGGGTATAGATTCGCATGAAACACACTAAGCACAACTTTACTTGGAGTAGCGGGCATGATAGCCTTGTCGGAACAAGCCAGTCCAATTGGCTGGGTTTCCTGGCATGGGACTCATCCCCGCGAAGGCCCCATGCCAAGTTGTTAACTTCATTATAAGGAAGCATCCACTACTTTCATTCGTTTTTTCTTTTGAACCAATTTCGGATAGAGAATCCCCCTTTTTTCTCCTTATCGTCAGGATTATCTTCTTGCGCTTGACTTTCAAATGTTGGCATTGGCGCCGGAACTGGGACTGGAACAGTCATTTCTTTATTTTCACTTTGTTGAATAGGCGGCTCGAGTTGTTCTATGCTTGGTGACGGTTCTTTTTCCACTTTTGCCTCCGTCTCTACTTTGATTTCCAAATGATCTTGGTCTAGTGAAGAACGGGGGATGATGCCATCTATGTTTTCATTAAACGGAATTGGAACGGATGAATTTGAGTTTTTATAATGGAATGTTGATCTTTTATTCATATTTCGGTGAAAATGTTCAGGCAATTTGCTTGTAGATGGGAAGTTCTGTTTTGTTGGAAATTCATTAATTTGAGGCTGATGGCGTGAAAGACTGTTGTGCTGACCAGATGTTGCTTCTTGTGGATCATTTGCTTGATTGATAAGATTTCGAAGGACGTGATAGGAAGGGGGAGCAGAAACGGAAAAATTGATCGGTAAAGGTGAAGCTATGCTTTTGCGTTTATTCGCTTTTTCAATTATGAGCTTCTCCTTTACAGAAGCAATCTCTTGATCCATTTCTTCTATCGTTCTATTTAAAAAGCGAAATTGCATTGCAACATGCTTCATGAGCTTATCGTATTCCTCTGAGATGGTATGTTGCTTGTCAGTCGTTTGCTTTATGACCTCCTCCAAGTTAGCGATTTGTTCTTGAAGCGCTGTGAGATCGTGAAATCCGATTGGAGGTTCGATTGTTGTTTTATCCGATTTTAAGGCTATTAGCAAGTTTTTATAGCCTTCGATCTTCTCTTTGAGAGATTCGATATCATCGGTTTGCAGTTGATTCGTTTCATGGTTGTTCTTCATTGCGATTCACTCCTTTGTATACACTACTATTCTATTAAAAAAAATTTCATTACGTGACATCAGTTTATAGACCATTTGGCAAATAACAGTATAAAAAAATGGACGAAAGAACAGTTCTGTCAAGCGATTCTTGCCTATGCAATGCGTGTATTGTTACATATGATACGGTTGACAGAAAAAATTGGAGGTGTCTACAAACATGAAAGAAAATAAGCTTGTGCAGCAAGAAGAAGTAATCTGTATTAACGTAGATAAGGTGTATGACTGGATTGTTAAAGAAAACAATTTTGATATTTCACCGACTGGGGCAATCCCTTTCACAGGCGTAACAGCTACAACTGATTTTACTGGCGCTGTTGTCACTTGCGAAGTAACTCCTGCAGCGGATAATCCAGTTGTCATTTTATCACGTGAAAATCGTCCATTTTGCTTCGATGGCACAAATGTCATGCTTCAACAGCTTACAATCCAAAAGAACTTTGATGTCACGCTCATTGTCACATTACCGGGTGGAGTCGTCTTTACAAGTGCAGTAATTCCGGTTACACGTTGCGAACAAGTTACACTATGTGCTCCAGATAATACGAGCGTAGATGTTACGTATACAGATTTGGATTGCTTCGTTTGCACAACTGGTATTCTTACACCGGGTGCTGGAACGATTACTTTTTCAGCTTTAACAATTTCTGTAGCAACTTGCCAAAGCATCCAATCAACGTTCCCGGTCACAGTCGAGTTCGTTGCAAACTTCTGCGAACCGAGACCAGAATTGCCGACATCATGCCCTGCACCGATCCGTCCGCTGCAATGTCCGGCAGTTTTTCCGGATTTTACTGGCGGCTGCCAATAATTCATTAATAGTAGGGCATGCGCAAACATATGGTTAAAGAGAGGGATAAGGCTCCTCTCTTTATTTTTTTGGAAAAGAGGGATGATTTGGGCAAGGAAGCAGTAGAGCGTAAGTTGAAAGAGCTTCGGGTGCAAACAAAAGCGTATATAAGTGAAATAGAAACGTTGATTGCTGGAATAGCAAAGGGCAATGCATATAATATGGTCTGCTATTTCACACATGCTTTCAGAATTGATCATGCGGAAGGTGGAGAATGCCTTTGCTTAGCATCTTTTCATTTATTGAACTTAGGAAGCGAGCAAATCACGAATCCATCGATTTGTATCCAAATGCCGCCAGATTCACTTTTTGAATTCTCTGGGAGATACGTTGTGGAAGGTAATAATAGCACTTTAAAAATTCCTAACAGCTGGGAACGGTTCAACAACGATAGAAGCCCAAATGAGATATGGCTGAGACCGATTGAACAGAATAGCATCCAGCCAAATGAATCCATTGCATTTACCAATTTTCAAGTGAAATGGTCTCCTGCTTCAGACTATGCTGGAAGCATTATTGGAGTTGTGTATTGCGATCAAAATGAAAAAGGAAGCAGAGTGTTAAACCCGATTAATTTGAACGGCAGTATTCCAAAACAGGAGGATAAAATTGACAAATAGCAATGAAAATGGCTCGGACATTTCTGTGAAAAAGATATTGCAGGATTTTATGGCCAAGCAATTAAACGAGGTGAAAGAAGAAAACAATAGCTATCTATTTTTGGAAAAAGGTTCGCTAAATATGTTGTTAAGCTATTTCATGCTGAATGAGAAAAAAACGACCGCCATAGAACCGATAGAATACTTTCAATCATTATGCAATGAATTAGATGAAATGGCGGAAGAGAATAAACAAAACTTTGAGCATCTGATAGCACAATTGAAAGCAAAATAGTAATTGTGTGAAAGAGGTGTCATGATGAATGATGAACCAATGAAAAATAACGATCCGATCCAATTGCAGCAAATTATCCTTTCATTGAGATCGGAAATAGCAAAATATAAAAGAGAATTGTATGAAAAAGAAATAGAATACGATTATATCATGCGCTTGGAGCTTGAAAGGGAAAATGGAAAGCTTAAAATGGAACGAAAAGAATTGAAGTGGCAGCTGTATCGGCTGAAAAAGGAAACTAAAGAGTTGAAGAGCGTTAATCGACTCATCTACATAACAAACGAACGAGATAAAGAAAAGAAAATCGCTTCAATTAAAAAACTATTGAATAAAAATAATTCCTTAAAACTCATGAACGGAGCATTACAAAAACAGATCGAACAGATGTCTATCCACGATGAAAGTTTGCTGCAGGAATTAAAAAATAAAAATGAGGAACATCTGAAAATGAGAAAGGCACTGGTAGAACTTCAAAAACAAAATGCCGAATGGGAGTTAGAAAATAGTCGCATGAGAAACATGGTGGAAGACTTGGAACATCAACTAATGGAGTGCGAAAAAAAAGCTTTCACTTCAGAAATAAAGAGGACGATGCATAAATTAGACGTCCAATTGCAACAAATCGTTGATCAAGCAATTGCGTATGAGCAAATGATTGAGGGGAAAGTGAAAGTGTTGGAAGCTTTAGAAATGCATCTGGACACATTGACGGATCAAGTTGGACAGCTAACAACAGAGAAGCCGGATAGACAGAATGAAGATATAGAGTAACATAGGTCTTAGATAAATAAAGGAAATGTAAGGTCACAGTATTGAATACGACTCAAAAATTTATAGAACAGACGAAGATGAGATCACATCTTCGTCAATTTTATTTTATCAGAAAAATAAGAGGACTTCTGGGAAGCTTTCTCGAAAGATAGTATAACAAAGAAAAAAGGGGTTGCTGCAATATGAAAAATGAAGAATTGTTATTAATTCCTGGACCGACTCCTGTCGTCGATTCGATTTATGATGCGATGGCAAGTGAAACGAGAGGACATACCGATCAAAGATTTGTAGAAATTTACAAGAATTCAATCAAGCAGACGCGTGAATTGCTGAAGACGGATGGTGAAGTGTTTGTCATTGCGGGCTCTGGCACGATTGGAATGGAAATGGCTATCGTGAACACAGTTAGTGCAGGTGAGCGGCTATTGGTTATTAGCCATGGCTATTTCGGTGATCGCTTCATTACATTATGTGAAGCTTTTGGAATTGAAGTTGATGTGCTGCAGGCAGAATGGGGCCAGCAAGTACGTGCTGAAGACGTAGAAAAGAAACTGAAGGAGCATACATATAAGGCGGTGACGATCACTCATGCAGATACGTCAACTGGCGTAGCGGCGGATTTAGACGTTCTTGTGCCGATTGTGAAAAAACATGGTGCGCTCGCCATTTTAGATGGTGTATGTGCGACTGCAGCGATGGAAGAAGATATGAGCAGAGGTTACGGTGCGCAAAATGCTCGGATCGACGTCGTTTTAACAGGATCGCAAAAGGCGATTGGAGTGCCTCCAGGGTTAGCAATTGTTGCATTCAATAAAACAGCACTGAATGCACGGGAACAATTAGGGAAAATTCCTGCTTATTATTGTGATATTTACAACTGGATGCCGATTATGCAAAATCCAGCCAACTATTTCGCAACACCGCCCGTCAATTTGATCTATGCCTATGAAGAGGGCATGAAACTTGTTTTATCTGAAGGGCTTGAGGAAAGATATGCCCGCCACACCGCATACGGAAGGGCGGTACGCGGCGCACTTAGAGAATATGGCATGACGCCGCTCGCAAATGAAGATGTCGCTGCATCGACTTTGAGTTGCATTCTGTATCCGGAAGGCGTTGATGATCGTCAATTCCGAGCTTCATTATCTAAAAAAGGGATCATTGTTGCCGGCGCTTTGTCACATCTATCGGGAAAAGCATTCCGAATCGGCCATATGGGCAATACGACGGAAGGAATGTTGCAAATGGCAATTGAAGAAATCGGCAATACATTGAATGAAATCGGATATACTGCTAATATTAAACAAGCATTGGAACGGTTCCATTTAGAAATGGCGGCTGTTACAGCATAATAGATAAGCCCAATTATCGGACTGAGATAATTGGGCTCATTTTATTTTTTCAAGAATATGGCGGGGTCGTCTGTAAAAATGCCATTAACGCCAAGCTCTATCAGTCGCTGGGCTTCTTCGGCGTCATTCACCGTGAACGGGTGTACATGAAGGCCCGCATCATGCAAGGAACGGACGAACTCCTCCGTGACAAAGTCTGCGGGTACTCCAACACCGGATGCGTATTTGCTCAATGCTCTTATTTCTTTTTTCGGAATGCTTCCTTTTTCGTAGGAATACAGTTGTATAAGTGGGATGGATTCATCCAGCTGATGAATTTTCAGCAATGACTCTTTGTCAAAGGATTGGATGATCACATTTGCCTCACTATCTTTATTTGGCAATAAACCGCTTTCCGTCAATTGGTGAACGACCTCTTCTTCCATTCCTTTGTAGGATGAAGGCGTCTTTAATTCAATATAATATTTCGCATCATCGCCGAAATGGAGCAACACCTCTTTTAGACTGACAATGCGCAATAAATCCTCTTCTTTTGGCAATGAAACCGGGTGCTTTTCCATAAACTCCTTTTCATATAGATCTATCTGCTGTACTTCATTGAAAGAGAGCTTACCTACTGCCTGTTCACCCGAATCTGTGGGCAAATATCCATCATGAATTACGACAAGCTCCTCATCTTTTGTCATATGCAAATCAAGTTCAATATAATCTGCATTCATTTGCAACGCCAATTCATATGCATATAAGGAGTGCTCTGGAGCATAGGCAGATGCACCGCGGTGTGCAATGACTAAAAAATCATCAGGCAATGGAGCACGGTCGGTTTGTGCTGAACAACCAGCCATAAAAAGAAAGATTGCAATGGCCCATTTTTTCATTTGTTTCACTCCATTTTTACTCGTTTTACCAGAAATCTTTATTTTTAGATGAATGCTTCATTGTATAAATGAAAGGCGGAATGGGTTCTTGCGTGACTGAGACCCTATTCGAAAGTAACTTGATTAAGAGAATGTAAAGATTTCACGAAAAGGAAGGAATTAAGCTACCTTTTATCGAAGTCTGTTTACGAACCCTATTTAGAAAATTTCAAGAATTAAAAAGGGTGGTGATTTGACTCTATAGAGATTAATAGAAAATAGCAAGGAAAACAAAGTTTTCACATCGCAATTTTACATAGCATTCGCATGTAGTATGAAAATAAGGTTCTAAAGCTGGATGAATTGTTCTTTATTTTCAAGCAGACAATGTGAAATGGAAAGGAATTTGATGCATGAAAAAAGTGGAACTGATCAATGTATCTAAATCATACGATAAACAAGTAAATGTTATTTCTTCTATTAATGTAACGATTGAGCCAGGAGAATTTTTCGTACTCGTTGGTCCTTCGGGCTGTGGGAAAAGTACGATGCTTCGAATGATTGCTGGTCTTGAAGAAATTACAGAAGGTACGCTGAAAATTGGTGATCGTGTTGCCAATGATTTGCCGGCGAGCCGAAGAGATTTATCGATGGTCTTTCAAAACTATGCACTTTATCCTCATTTGACAGTACAGCAAAATATTACGTTTGGGTTAGACGTTAAGCGCATGAAAAAAGAGGAGCAACGTGCAAAAGCGAAAGAAGTTGCTGAAATGTTAGGTCTTACTGAATACTTGGGACGCAAGCCGAGGGAACTTTCCGGAGGGCAGCGACAACGGGTAGCCTTGGCGCGTGCTATCGTGGGTGAAACGCCTATTTGCCTTATGGACGAACCGTTATCTAATTTGGATGCGAAATTGCGAGCCCATATGCGTTCCGAAATAAGGAGACTGCAGCGAAAATTGGGCATTACGATGATTTATGTAACCCATGATCAAGTAGAAGCAATGACAATGGGAGATAGGATCATGATTCTCCATGAAGGAAAAATTCAACAGGTAGGCAAGCCAATCGACATTTACAATTACCCTGCAAATCCGTTCGTGGCAACGTTCATCGGTTCACCGCCTATGAATCTAGCACCTGCTACCTTTGATAAGAAGACAAATGAATTGAACGTTGCAAATCAAATAAAAGTGAGTGTACAAACAGACGATTTGGAGTTAGGAGAAGGGCAAAACATTACGGTCGGTGTGAGACCTGAGCACTTGCAACCAGTTACGAGCAACGATGATATAAAAGAACAATTTGAAGTTGAAGTAACGAATGTTGAAATATTAGGGAATGAAACCGTGTTCTCTTTCCAAATGGGAGAGTCCGAATGGATGGCGAAATGGAGTGGGCAATGGCATATCGAAATTGGCGATCAATTGCCGGTGAAATTAAGCTATGATTCATTTTCAATTTTTGATAGCGCAAGCGGGCAACTAATGAAGAAGGCGGTTGACCATGGCCATTACGCCTCACAAAGCGGGGTGTCGCCATGACTTCTTGGAAACGATTTTGGAAAAGGTCCATCGATGGTAGAACCGCTATCCTTTATTTATTGCCGTCTGTCATCCTCTTTTCAGTTTTTGTGTTTTACCCGATGTTCCGGACAATCTATTTAAGCTTTTTCTTGACAGATCAAGCAGGAAATGCGGCGATTAATGTCGGATTTGAGAACTATGAGTATTTAATGGGGTCTTCGGAATTTCGCAACAGTATGAAAGCGACTGTTTTGTTTGTTTTATATACCGTGCCGATCGGCATCATCCTCGCGCTCTTTTTTGCCTTATTGGCGAACGAGAAGCTAAAGGGGATTGGCTTTTTCCGGACAATGTATTCCTCGACAATGGGCATTTCTGTTGCCGCTTCATCGGTTATATGGCTTTTCATGTTCAATCCAAGCATTGGGATGTTCAATCGGCTGTTAGGCGTCTTCAATTTGCCTCAAATTCAATGGTTGTTGGATCCAGAATGGGCATTGTTATCTGTGTCCATCTCAACAATTTGGATGAACATCGGTTTTTCGTTTCTCATATTGCTTGGCGGCTTGCAAAACATCGACGAACACCTATATGAGAGTGCCAAAATCGATGGGGCAGGGTATTTTTATCGGCTAAGGCGTATTACGTTGCCGATGCTATCACCAACTCTGTTTTTTATTATAACAATTTCATTGATCAATGCTTTCCAGACATTCGGGCAAATCGATATTTTAACGAAAGGCGGCCCTTCCCAATCAACGAATTTAATCGTTTATTCCATTTATCGGGAGGCATTCATCAACTATCAATTTGGAACAGCAAGTGCACAGGCAGTCATTTTATTCATTATTATCCTCATCGTCACCATTTTGCAATTTAAGTTAGGTGAGAGGAAGGTGCATTACCAATGAGAACAAGCCTTCCACAAAAAATATGGCTTTATTTTTTGCTCATTGTGACATCTGCATTCGTTTTTTTTCCAGTCGCTTATGCGTTTATGATTTCTTTTATGACAGGGCCTGAAATCATCCAAGGGAAGTTCTTCCCGGAATCGTTTAACTTTGATAATTATATAAAGGTGTTTTCAAGGCTTCCTTTGCTTAATTATTTGTTGAATAGTTTCATAGTCTCGTTAAGTGTTATGGTCGGACAATTGGTCGTTTGCAGTTTGGCCGCTTATGCATTTGTCTTTTTTAAATTCAAAGGAAGGGATTTTATTTTCTTTCTATTCATCTCAACGATGATGATTCCTTGGGAAGCGACAATGATACCGAACGTCTTTACAATCCGCAAATTGGATTGGTTTAACACATACCAAGGGTTGACATTGCCATTCTTCGCGCTGGCATTTGGAACCTTTCTGTTGCGCCAACATTTTTTAACAATCCCGAAAGAATTGCATGAGGCATCGCAAATTGCCGGCCTGAGCAGATTCAAGTTTTTCTGGAAAGTCGTCCTGCCTATATCGAAAACAAGTTTAGTTACTTTAGGAGCTTATGGCTTTTTGACGACTTGGAATATGTATTTATGGCCGCTGCTCATTACGACGAACCAATCCGTACGCACAGTCCAAATCGGATTGAAGCAATTGCAATCACAAGAAATTGCAACCGAATGGGGGGTGGTCATGGCTGGTGTAATCGTAGTCATCATACCGACGCTGCTTCTTTTATTCATCGGACAGAAGCAGCTGCAAAAAGGGCTTTCTCAAGGAGCGCTGAAGTAATAAAACAATTACTCATAAAAGGGGTGCTATGAAAGTGAAAAAGACATTTCGTCTCGGTTTATTTTTCTTATTCGTCTTCACGCTTACCGTTTTGTCTGCTTGCACGAATAGCGATAGCAGCAACAATAGTAGCTCAAGTTCATCGAATTCGAACGGAGAATCAAGCAGCAGTTCGGAAAATGGCAGCGGCGAGGATAAAGTGACGATCGAGTTTTGGCATGCGATGTCTGGTTCCGGACAAGAATCAATCGATGAAATTGTTAAAGGCTTCAATGAATCACAAGACAAATATCAAGTGAACGCAGAATTCCAAGGTTCTTATGAAGAATCATTGACGAAATTGCGCGGCGTTGGGGGCACGAAAGATGCACCAGCCATTACACAAGTTTTCGAAGTAGGGACGAAGTATATGATTGACAGTGGCTATATTGAGCCGATGCAGTCTTTCATCGATAAGGATAATTATGACTTGTCGCAGCTTGAAGAAAATATTTTGAACTATTACCGCGTAGATGGAAAATTGTATTCAATGCCGTTCAATTCTTCAACTCCAGTTATGATTTACAATAAAGATGCGTTTAAAGAAGCTGGATTGGATCCTGAGAAAGCGCCTGAAACCTTCTCCGAAGTGATCGATGCAGCTGCAAAGTTAAAAACGGATGAAATGTATGGTTTCTCTATGCTGACGTACGGCTGGTTTTTTGAGCAATTGGTCGCAACGCAAGGAGGCTTATATGTCAATGAAGACAATGGACGGTCGGGTGATGCAACTGAAGCACTTTTCAACGGTCCTGAAGGCTTGAATGTTTTCAGATTTTTGGACACGATGAATAAAGCAGGCACATTCGGAAACTTTGGTACGAATTGGGACGATATCCGGTCTGCATTCGCAACAGGAAAAGTCGCCATGTATATGGATTCATCGGCTGGAGTTGCTGGCGCTATCAATAATGCACCATTTGAAGTAGGTGTCGCATACATTCCACACGCTGATGAAGTACAACGCAATGGAGTTGTTATCGGTGGGGCCTCTCTTTGGATGTCTAAAGGAATTGCAGAAGAAGAGCAAGAAGCCGCTTGGGAATTTATGAAGTACTTGACAACACATGAAGTGCAGGCAAAATGGCATTTGGATACAGGCTATTTCGCTATTAACCCGAAAGCATATGACGAAGAAATTGTTAAAGAGAAATGGGCTGAGTATCCACAGTACAAAGTGACTGTTGACCAGCTACAAGACACTATTCCAGGTTTAGCGACTCAAGGCGCGCTCATCTCCGTCTTTCCGGAATCAAGACAACAGATCGTCACTGCATTGGAAGAGCTATACCAAGGCAAAGATCCTCAAGAAGTGTTGGATAAAGCAGCAGAAGGAACAAATCGAGCGATGGAAATTGCCAACAAAACGAAAGAATAATTTCATTTAACGTCAATAGCTTCGAAACAGATGAGGAAACAGTACTCGTTTCTTCATCTGTATTTTCACTTTTAAAGTATGGAGGATTAAACAGTTGTGTTTTTGTGCAGTGAAGTCGGGTCTGTGCTAAAACTAATGCTACTTGCGCCAGTAAAACGGATCAATGCGCCAGAAGAGTTCATCTCGCACCAGTAAAACAGATCATTGCGCCAGAAAGGGTCATCCCACGCAAGTAAAAATCGATACTCGGCAGTTATCTATTAATTCGAATGTATTTCCCTTTCACTCGTTCGTGAATGGGCCTACCATCATTTCACGAAGTGATACTGCCCGAATGCATCTACTATAATAAAGAGTTAGACATCTAATCGTCTATAGGCTGGCAGATTGATAGAACTATTTTTCATAATCGTGCATTTTTTAAAATTATTTAAGGGGTTGAAAGCATGTCTTTACTTAAAAAAGTAGCTATGTGGATTGTCATGGTAGCGCTGATCCTTAGCGGTGGCCTTTCTTACACAGCGAATGCAAGCGCTGCGAATGCACAAGACGTTACACGTGGCGAGTTTATCAAAGCGATTGTCGAGGCATTAAGCTATGAGATTGGAGACGGTAGCACACAGCCGTTCACAGACGTTGATGAAAAATTGGCGCCAATCGTGGAAGCGGCGTTGCAGCATGGACTAATAAAAGGATCGACTGCAACTGAATTCAAGCCTGATGAAAAATTGACTCGCGAACACGCATTTCTGATCGCTTCACGGGCAATTGCAACAGACGAGCACTTTGATGTTGCATTGCTGAACAAATTTAAAGATCGGGACCAATTTATAACGAACGAGGTAGCTGAGCTATCTAAAAGTGTTGGTTTGGGATTGTTAAAAGGTTATGAAGATGGCACTGTAAAACCTCAGCAAGTCGTTTCAAAAAGGCAAATGAACAAAATTATTAACCGTCTGTTAGATGTATATCAAAAGCCGACGGAGGAACAGGCGGACGATACCGTTACTGTTGCGCTTCGAATCTTAGGGACGAGCGATTTGCATACGAACTTTGTAAACTACGATTATTATCAAGATAAAGAAACGCAGGAATTTGGACTTGCGAAAACTGCTCTGTTAATTGATGAAGCAAGGGCAGAAAATCCGAATAGCTTGTTATTTGATAATGGAGATTTGATTCAAGGGACTCCGCTTGGCGCCTATAAAGTGTCTGTGGATCCATTAGAAAAGGGCGAGATACACCCTGCACTATCGGCACTTCAATCTGTTGATTTTGATGCCAGTACATTGGGCAACCATGAATTTAACTTTGGATTAGATTATTTGGATAGGGTGTTGGAAGGTTCGCCATTCCCGATTGTCAATGCGAATGTCTATGATGCCAAGACTGGTGAAAACCGATACACGCCATATGTAATTTTAGATCGCGATGTGAAGGATGGCAATGGTGCTTCCCATGAATTAAAAGTGGGCGTTATTGGCGTTGTAGCACCCGGTATTATGCGCTGGGATCGTGCTTTATTGGAAGGGAAAGTGACAGCGGAAGATGCAGCGCATACAGTAGAGAAGTTCATTCCTGAAATGAAGCAAGCAGGCGCAGATATTATCGTTGTCCTTGCGCATTCTGGAATGGGTGATGAAGTGCATACGGAAAAAGAAGACGATGTAACGTACCAAATTTCACAGCTTGACGGTGTGGATGCAATACTTACAGGCCATAATCATTCCGTTTTCCCTGGAGATTATGGAGATTTAAAAAATGTAGACTCAGAAGCTGGTACAGTGAATGGTACGCCTGTCGTCATGCCAGGTAAATTCGGAAGCCATTTAGGTGTTATTGACTTGATTTTGGAACAAGATGAAACGGGCTGGAAGGTTATAGAAGGAACTGGTTCTGTACGAGAAATTGACAAGGATTCTAATAAAGCGTCCGAAAAAGTGATTGCAGCCGTTAAAGATGCACATGAAGGAACGATTGACTACGTAAGAAGCCCAGTTGGCAAAACAACTGCTGAAATTACAAGCTATTTTGCTCTTGTACAAGATGATCCATCGATTCAAATTGTGACAAATGCACAAAAATGGTTTGTTGAAAAAGAAATAGCCGGTACTCAGTATGCTGATTTGCCAGTATTATCTGCTGGGGCACCATTTAAAGCAGGAGGACGTAATGGTGCAAGCTATTATACTGAAATCCCTGCTGGCGAGATTGCGATTAAAAACGTAGCAGACCTGTATGTTTACGATAATACGGTTGCTGCGCTAGTGCTGACAGGAGCAGATTTGAAAGAGTGGCTCGAAATGTCTGCAGGACAATTCAACCAAATCGACCCATCTTCTGCTGAAGAGCAAAACTTAGTAAACGATGAATTCCGAACGTACAATTTTGACGTAATCGATGGCATCACATATGAGATTGACGTGACGCAACCTGCGAAATATGATGCAGCAGGCGAAACGA
Source organism: Sporosarcina contaminans (assembly GCF_042679045.1). NCBI lineage: Bacteria > Bacillati > Bacillota > Bacilli > Caryophanales > Caryophanaceae > Sporosarcina > Sporosarcina contaminans. Next base: position 82,867 of record NZ_JBHTLT010000033.1, read on the forward strand.
TCAATGCGGATGCGAGCCGTATCGTGAATCTTCAATATGATGGAAAAGCAATTGATATGGATCAAAAGTTCATTGTTGTTACAAACAATTACCGTGCGAGCGGAAACTTCCCTGGTGTGAGAAATGCGATTGATACAATTGAATATGCATATGAAAACCGGGAAGCGATTATGGATTATATGATTGAGCAAGAAACAATCGATCCATCTGCAGACGGAAACTGGAAGTTGTCTGCAATCGAAGGCTCTCATAGCTTGATATTCATCACTTCAGGAAAGGCCGAGAAGTTCATTCCAGAAGGAAGTGCAATTCAATATATTGGCCCTGCCGAAGATGGATTTGCGAAATTCAGCATTGAGTTGAAGTAATAACTTCATCACTTGTTGTATAGTGCCGATGAATAAAACCAGTGAAGGTATACAGGGGACTGTTTGGAACTGACCTAAGAAAATGAGACAAATAAAAACACCTTTCGTTGAAAATAGGGTATTGAACCTTATGAAATCAATTCGGAGGTGTTTTTTTAATGGCGACTAG
>NZ_JBHTLT010000034.1:0-18507 GCF_042679045.1 Sporosarcina contaminans
CCACCTGTTCTATTTTAGGGACTTATTGGACAGCCTCTTATTTGATAACTTTTACATAGCGGCTATACACATATGCTTTTTTGCCCTTGTACTCGATTTGGTACCAGCCTTTTTTATTTCCAAGAATCTTCACTTCTGTATTTTTCGAAACAGCGCCTACAATTTTCCCATTGTTGGAAGGCTGAGAACGGACATACAAACTATGGGAGGAAACAACACCAATCGTCGCTTTTGACTCAACCGGTGCAGGTTTTCCTGGCTTCGATTCTGGTTTTCCTGGTTTTCCTGGTTTTTCAGGTTTTCCTGGGGTTGGCGCAGGCTTGCTTGGCGACGCATTGTCTTTCGCATCCTCATCCTTAGAATTGTTGGGCTCGGAAAGCATTTTCGATAGCTTCACATATAATTCGCCAGTCGTCTTCACATTGGAAAATTGCTTTTCATTTACTCCCGCTTTGGTAGAAAGTTCCTTGATTTCTTCTTTTGTAACAGCTTCATTTGCATTGATTGAAGCGATATTCGTATATTTTCCATCCTCTGTAGTAGGGACTTGCAAAATCCCTCTATTGACTAAGTCTTTTACTGCTTGATGGGCTGGAGAGGATGTATCGACACCGACAATTTTCCAGTTTTGCTGAGGGATAGGTGTATACTCGCCTTTCATTTCTTCCTTCAAATAGCGGATTGCCAAGTTGCGGATCGTACCTCCCGTCTCACCATAAGCGCTTTCGTCTTTAGAAGACCAAATCATGTTAAACTTACGTCCTTCTAATGCTTGTCCTGGAGAGACAAGAAAATCCATTCTGTATGAGTTCATCCCTAATTTTAGTTTCTCATCCATTTGGATAGGTGTTCCATCTAATCTTCTTAAGTTTTTAATGCGATTGCCGGGTTGCTCTGTAAGATCAATGTCATATTTCACATTGCCAAAAAAGTCATTCGTGCTATATTTAGAGGAACGGCGTTTCAAATCAAAGCTAATTGTAACATCACCAGGTTTCGAGCTATTGAAATAACCAACTGCCCATTCCATATAGTCTTTCAAATCTTTCCCAGTCACTTCATAGACAGATACTTCTCCACCCGCAAATTGATAATTGTATGCGATATCTTTTTTCTTAATGGGACCAATATCCAATTTTGCTTTGTCATTGTCTATCTGATGTGCAACGACATCTGCATCACTATAATGAAGCATGACTTCGTGGAAAAAGTCCGACAGTGGCGTTTCCTGAATTTGCACGGCAGGGATCCCTTTTATTTCATCTTTCGGGACAAGATCCATACCTTTCAATTGGCCAACTACGACATTTGCATCCGCCCGAGCGAACTCGTGAAATTTATGTAATTTCTCTTCTAATTCTTTGTCTGACTCTACGACAGTGCCTTCAGCAGACGTTACTGGTATTGCTTTCGCATCCTTATCTTTCAAAACAAACTCTCCATCTTTTTGCTCGAAGGTTAAGTCAATTTGAGAGATGTGTGTTCCGTATTTATTCGGCTCGGTGATCAAAACACCATTTACAACTTCCTTTTCAATCAAGACATGATTATGTCCGCCGAAAATTGCTGCAAGTTCGGGTACAGCATTTGCAATATCACGCACACCAGTACCCGGAATGCCGTTTTCATTTTCCAGTCCCATATGCATAACCCCGACCATGACATCCACTTTGCCTTCCAATTCCTTAACAACTTTTTTGGTTTCGTCAACTGGGTTCTTAACAACTAAACCATCCAAATGATCAGTGCCTTTTTCAAACTCGACAATCAATGGCGTGACCATTCCAATTACAGCAATTTTAACGCCTTCTTTTTCGAAAATCGTATAGGCAGGCAAAAAGCGTTCACCATTCTCCCAGTAGACGTTTCCAGCCAACTTAACGCCATCATATTGACTAGATACCTTTTCCAACACATCCAAACCAAAATTGAATTCATGATTGCCATATGACCACGCATCGAATTCCATTTCGTTTAGTGCTTTCATCAAAGGAGACTCAGGTTGGTCATTGAACAATTCAGCAGAATTATCTTGAATGAGATCCCCGTTGTCTAAAAGAATCGTATTTGGATTCTGTTTGCGGACTTCTTTAATAATTGTCGTTAATTGCGTCAAACTCCCACTTGGATTCGGTCCATCTATTGCATAATCCCACGGCATAAATCGGCCATGGATATCCGAAGTGGATAGAAGTGTAACCTTTACCTCTTTTTCTTCTGCTTTTACAATAGTGCCAGCACTAAATACCGCAGTGCTTAAAACTAAAGTAAGCGACAGAATAAGCTTGAAAAAACTCTTCATCTTGTAATCTCCTCTGCAATTTTATTGTGTTAAAACTATTAAATTATAACATGCTTGTTTTATTTGAAACATAGCAACAGCTTGTTGACAAACGCTCGCATACTGCGTTGCTCGTCTCGCTCGTCCCCTCATGAACCTTAAGTTCTATTCGGGTCTTCGCTCGACTTCGCGCCTTGTCTGGCAAGCGTTTTCAAGCCAAGCTGGGCAAACACTTATCCCATAACTAAAAACCTTTAAAAGACTGTAGACAAAGTAAAAAGATACTTTGTCTACAGTCTGATGCTTGTTTTATTTGAAACATAGCAAGATATATTGAATTCAGAATGTGAATCCGATGAAATAAAATATTAAAAACAAGGGCGTACCAATATTTTGTATCAAACAAACTATTTCTACTAGATTTTAGACACAGATTCAATCCAAGGTTGAATCTATGTCTAAAAATCATTATTTAGCTTTTACCAAGAACTCTATCATCAGCATGTCATAGTCATTCAGATCGTTCGCTACGGCTAAATTTACGATGAACCCTTAACGCTCCGCCTTTGGTCGGAAACCTCTGTATTTAAATATTTATTGAAAAACTCAACTGTCTTCGTATGCATCGCAATATGGTTTTCAATTTTTTCCGTCTGATGACCTTCGTCTTCGAAAATGACCAACTCGACTTCTCGATTCATGTTTTTCAAATCCGAGGCAAGCTGCTCCGCTTCACTTACCGGAACGCGGGAATCATTTCTCCCATGAAAGATAAGCAGCGGTGCTATCATATTATGCGTCAAATTCATTGGCGCCGTTTCATCGAAATAAGCACTATATGTTTCAAGTGATCCATATTCAAACTCCCGTAAATATCTTCTCCATTCCCCTGTATTTGTTAAGAACGTCCTCAAATTGGACATGCCGACAATATCAACGCCCGCTGCCCATAATTCAGGGTAGTGAGCCAAAGCGGATAACACCATGAATCCACCATAGCTCCTTCCCATTATTCCAATCTTGTCAGGAAGTACTTGATGGGAATGAACCAACTCTTCTGCCAAACTCGCCAAGTCCGCAACCGCGTCCAACCGCTTGTCTGCATCGTCCAATTTCAAATAAGCCCTACCGTATCCGTTGCTCCCCCGAATATTCGGTACCGCCACTGCAAAGCCTTTATAGACAAGATATTGTAAAACCGGATTATACTCCGCCTTCGATTGTCCTTCAGGTCCACCATGTACGTAAATGACAGCTGGCTTCTTCTCATCACTGTCCCTGTTATAAAAGAAATAAGGAACTTCCAAACCATCAAATGACGGATAGGAATACAGCTTTGGCTCCTTCCAATAGCCACCGACCGTTTCTGATTGACCGATGAACGTCAGACGTTCCACTTTCTTTGCTGACAAAGAATAGCTCCAAATATCACCCGGATTTATTGGAGATTTCAATGTAAATAAGAAAGAGTCATTCGACAGCCATGACATGGATCCTACGACCCCTTGAGGCAATTCATCAACGATTTCATATGTGTTCGATTTCGGATAATAAATCCCTAATTTATAAATACCGCCTTCATTTAAAGTAAAAGAAAGCGACTCCCCATCCGGTGAAAGTGAAATCTCCTCAATATCCCATTTCTCCCAATGCAGCAGCTTTTCAAGTTTTTCCGGTGCATCCAATGAAAACGTGCATAAATGAAGTGTATCCTCATCCGCATCCGTAAGGACATAACCTTTTCCATTAATGACAATCGGCGAAGCCATTCGTACAGCAGTCCCTTCCCTTCCAAGGCGAATGCTCTCTTTCGTCCGTACATTGACGATATAAATGGCTCGATCAATATTCGTTTCCATAACACTCACAAATAGAGATTCATGATCAATCCAACTTAGAGGTACGCAATTTACATCAGTAGTGAAAACTTGCTCTACTTCCCTATTTTCCACATCGATAATAAATACATCGAAATATCCCGGATGACGCCGGTTGCTTGAAAAGGAGAGATAGTTACCATCACTCGACCAGCCGCCTACATAATGGAAATGCTCTTTCGATTCTACAAGAACTTTTAGATCGTCTCCCGTTGGTCCAACGATATATAGCTGTTGCTTTTCATTCCCTTTATTATCCACCCCAACTACCGTCCGATCTCCTGCTGGCGAATGGTGCACACTCAATACACGATCATGCGTGCTTATGAATTGCACCGGCTTCCCTTCTGAGTTCAACTTCCAAACTTGAGGAATCCCCGTTAGTTTTGATAGAAATGTAAAGGTCCCTGTCCCCGGAATCACCTTCGCCTCATACGCCGAATTCACCTTCAAAAAATCGAATAATACCTTTTCTTCTTCATTCATTAGCCATTCCCCCGTTCTATTAATAAAAATCCCAACAACAAATGCCCGTAAAGAAGCCCTTGCCGCGAATCCCCTCCTCATAAACAACTACCAAAACGCATAAATGGATTCAGATGCACATAATTACGTGAGTAAACGCATAAACAGCAATAGTAGCTCATAAACAACTATAAAAACGCATATATACCGCTATTTCACGCAATAAAACAATCAGCTTCACCTAATTCAGTGTAATTTGCCGTATACATCAATTCACCCTCACACTGCCTATCATTTATTTCGACAACCGTATTAAAATTCCTGCCTTTCAGCTACTGTTTGTAGAATAAATAGAGGATTTCCCGCCAATATCACGAACTGTATATTTAGAAAAGGAGGAGGTTATATGATGCAACCACCTATAGCAAAACGGATTCCTTACACCCACGAATTACATGGCGATGTGCGCGAAGACGATTATTATTGGCTGAAAGACCGTGATAATCCCGAGGTCATCGACTATTTAGAGGATGAAAATCGATATTATGATGAAGTGATGCGTCCTTTAGAGAAACTGACAGAACAAATTTATGAAAGCATGGTCAACCGTGTGCCCGACATGGAGGAACAAGTACCTGTCCAGCATGGACCATTTTTCTACTACTCCCGCCTGGAAAAAAACAAGCAATATCCAATTTATGCACGTAAAAAAGCAACAAGTCGAGCATTTCTTTCAGAGGCAAAAGAAGAAATTGTCCTTGATTTGAATGAACTATCTGGCGAAGATGATTATTTAAGTGTGACGGTACAACGGAGAAGCAATGATCATAAGCGCCTAGCTTATTTAGAAAATCGGGATGGTACAGACCGGTACACCATCCACATTAAAGACATCGAAACGGGTGCCCTCTTGCCTGACCAAATCCCGAATGTCTATATTTACAGCAGTGTCGAGTGGAGCCGAAGCGGTGAGTATATTTTTTACATTACCGTTGACGAAAACCAACGGCCATACCAGTTATGGCGTCATCGTTTAGGAACTGAATCGGCTGAAGACGAGCTCATTTATGAAGAAAAAGACACAACGTATACACTTTTCATTGCCAAATCGCAAAGCGGGAAATTTATTTTTGTTTATTCCCATTCGAAAACGACGAGTGAAATTCGGTTGTTAGATGCGGACTCGCCGCTATCACCTTTGCAGCTAATAGACGAACGGCGAAATGGAGTTTTGTACGATGTCGAGCATTGGGGAGACGAGCTGCTCATTTTGACAAATGAAGGAGCACTGAACTTTGAGTTGCTTAGCTGCCCTCTTGATCATTTCCAATCTCGTGAAAAAGTTATAGAGCATCGTGAAGATCGCTATCTTCAAGGCATGTACCCATTCCGTGATGGATTGCTACTATTCGGGCGTGAAAACGGTTTAACGCAAATTTATATTTTGCGTAATCGCAGAAGTGAATTAGAAAAGCTCCAATGGAATGAACCTTTGTACACCGTTTCGGTTCTCTCCAACCAAAGCTACGAGTCCACAGAAGTGTTAATTCAATTCGAATCACTGCTCACTCCAAAAACGACTTTCGGACTTAATTTGCTCACTTGGAATAAACAATGTCTACAAGTCGCACCCGTCAGCGGAGAATATGACTCTTCCCACTATTATCAAGAACAGCTGTGGGCAACTGCCGAAGACGGAGTGAAAGTGCCAATGATCGCCGTCTACCGGAAAGATGCACTCGATCACGGGCCAGCACCATTGATCCTTTATGGATACGGTTCGTATGGAGCGAACAGCGATCCTCGTTTCAGCCCATATAATATTCCATTGTTAGATAAGGGTGTTATTCTTGTTACAGCGCAAGTGCGTGGCGGTTCCGAAATGGGACGTGGCTGGTACGAAGATGGCAAAATGCAGTATAAGCGAAATACGTTTACCGATTTCATTGCTGCGGCGAATCATTTAATTGAGGTAGGCTACACAACACCAAGCCAAATGGCGGCTCGCGGAGGAAGTGCGGGAGGCTTGTTAGTTGGAGCTGTCGCCAACTTGGCTGGTGAGTTATTCAAAGTGATCGTTCCAGCCGTGCCGTTCGTTGATGTCGTCACAACAATGTTAGACGAAACAATTCCACTTACAACTCTCGAATGGGACGAATGGGGAGATCCAAGAAAGAGTGAAGACTATTTCTATATGAAGTCCTACAGCCCATACGACAATGTAGAAGCGAAAGACTATCCACATTTGTTTATTACAACTGGCTTGAACGATCCCCGGGTCGGCTATTGGGAACCGGCAAAGTGGATTGCCCGTCTAAGAGCAATGAAAACGGATGATAACATCATCGTTCTTAAAACAAATATGGGTGCTGGTCATTTCGGCAAGTCTGGCCGTTTCAACCATCTGAAAGAATCTGCAGAATGCTATGCTTTTGTTCTTGATAAGCTTGGCGTTAGTGTAGAAGTGACAAATTAGAGCCCACTATGATACTTACACTGTTTCATCTGATATGGTACGCCGAAATATGGAAAGACACCAATTCGAACGGATTGGTGTCTTTAACTTTTATGGCTTTCAATTGAATTCAAAGCGATCGTTCAACCGTCCTTCTCATTTTTTTATTCTATACTCACTGACACACCATTTTTCGTTTGAAAATCCACTATCCAATTTATAAAGAAAACCTGAAATTATGATATGGTTAATATCTGTTGAGTATTTGTTTAAGAGGTTGTGAATTCGGTATGGGATTAATTGAAAAACTATATACTGTCATTATTTTCATAGCTGTAATGATTGGCTTGATCATTGGTCAAATCGATTTCATCCAATCAAATGCGGAAAGTTTGATCGTTCCGCTTATAATGGCTATGTTAACGATTACGTTTTTGCAAATGCCTATTGAAGATATAAGAGCAGCTTTCAAAAATAGAAAGTTTACATACACTTCCGTTCTGATTAACTTTGTTTGGACACCTATTCTATCTTGGCTGCTTGCTTTGCTTTTTTTAGGGGACACTCCTGCATTATATATTGGCTTTATTATGCTAATGATTACACCATGTACTGATTGGTACTTAATTTTTACCGGCATTGCAAAAGGAAATGTTGCGCTTTCAACTGCCATATTGCCTGTGAATTTAATCTTACAAGTTATTTTATTGCCGATCTATTTGCTCGTTTTCGGCGGAACAACTGGTGCTATACAATTCCCAATACTTTTGGAAAGCATCGTTACTGCTTTATTGATACCGTTCATCCTATCCTTCCTGATAAAAATGCTAGTAAGAAATAAGCAGCAGCTAAAAGATCGTCTCTTATCAAAAATTAACAACTTACCGATCATTTTCTTAGGCCTCGCAATTATGGCCATGTTTGCATCACAAGGACAATTGTTAGTTACTCATTTGGATTTGCTATGGCGGATTACGATACCAATACTCTTATTTTTTATAATTAATTTCTTTGTCAGTCAAAAAGTTGGGCATTTTTTAAAATTCCCAATCGCTGACGGAAAAAGCTTGAGCATGACTACTTTAGCAAGAAATTCTCCAACCGCACTCGCCATAGCGATGACCGCTTTTCCAAACGAGCCTCTTATCCCATTGACATTAGTGGTAGGTCCTTTATTGGAATTGCCTTTACTCGCGATCGTTACGCAAATGCTCATCGGAATTTCTAAAAAGCCAAACGCTATTACTTGAGGAATGGGAAAGGAGCATGCTTTATTAAAAGCTCAAGAACAAAGACGGATTCGATTGGATAAATTCATTCGAATCCGTCTTTGTTATCATTCATGTCGGTATTTTTTCACTTTTTAGTTGTCATAGTCAACAATTCGAGTTAGTCTGCGACTGATTTTACTGCACCAAGCAGAGATGCATCGATACCGGAAAAACAATGGTTTTCCAACTTGACCTTCATCCAATTTTGCATATGAATACCTCCCTTTTCACTACTATACTCTCCATATAGTTCGGAAAATTATTGTAAAATGGGAACATACATAATGTCGTAATCGCATTGACTTTTAGATCTCACATCTATACATCTTCTTATAAAAGCAGATTCGTTTAAATAATTTGTAATGTTTGCACCATTTTTTCTCGCAACACGGTCTACGCAAACAGCGTTTTTATTTCTTTAGAAGCTTGCGTCTTTTACATGATCTTTAGTGCTTTTCATTCATTTGGGACAGGATTGCTTGGAAATGAAAACAAAAAGACAGACCGGATGAAGTGTAGCCGATCTGTCTTATTTATAAGTACTTTTCTTAGAATTTTATAATGTTAATCCACCGTCAACAAGAACGACCGAGCCTGTCATATAGCTTGCTTTTTCTGACGCCAAAAACGCAACCATTTCTGCAAGTTCATCTGGAGAAGCATAACGACCCATTCTCATATTTGGTAACTCTTCAGGAATGTAAGTACCTTTTTCAAATTGAACTGCAACACTAGCTGTTAACGCTGTTTCCACGCCTCCTGGAGCAAGCGCATTGATACGAATTCCTTTTTTCGCATATTCCAATGCTGCGCCCTTCGTTAAACCTACAACCGCATGTTTGCTTGCAGAATAAACAGCAACGCTATGTTCAGCGCGTATTCCAGCAGTAGATGCAGTATTAATAATAGAGCCGGAACCTTGTTCTTCCATCACCTTCAACACATACTTCATGCCAAGGTAAATCCCTTTCACATTAACAGCCATAATCCGATCAAATTCTGATTCCTCAACTGCAGTGAATGGAGAGAACTTTTGGATAATACCTGCATTGTTAAAAAACACATCGATCCGTCCATATGTTTCGACCGCTTTATTGACATAGTTTTTTACATCTTCCGTTTTTGAAACATCGGCTTGAACGAAGATGCCTTCTCCACCTTGTTCTTTCACAAGTTTTAGCGTTTCTTCACCTGTTTCCTGATTGAAATCGACCAATACAACTTTTGCTCCATTTTTAGACAATTTCAAGCTGCTCGCTCTTCCGATTCCGCTTCCTGCACCAGTAATGACAGCAATTTTATTTGATAATTCCATGTTTTTGCTCCTCCTCTTAATTGGCGATACTTACGGTTTTATTAGATAAACTTCCCTAATGTACGATTACTACTATGTAGATCTATTGGTCAGCTTTTATAGCTCGTCCGTCAAATCCACTCATTGCCCACTTCCATCCACAAACGAAGCTAACTCTCCTTCTCCACAAGGCGGTTCCTCCGTATTAAATTCCGTGAGTTCCGACTCCAACTCACAATAATTCCATCTATTTCTGCTCCATCTGTTCACTCGCTTTATGCAGCAATTGAATCAACTGCTGACTATGATTTTTATCCAATATTTCTGAGTGTCTTAAATAAATTTCATTCAACTTTTCATATATTTCGTTGCACAAGGATTTTCCTTCTTCTGTTAAATAAATTAAAATATGTTTACCGTCAGGCTTACGCTCAACATAATTTTTGTTTATCAATTTATCAATTAGCCTTGTACTAGTTGAAGGAGCGATCGAAAGTTTTTTACACAATTCTTTTTGAGAAATTCCTGGATAATCATTGATTGTTAGGATTAAGTAAGCATAAGAAGGAGGTATATCCATTGATGAAAATACTTCCGCAGCTATTTTTTCCATATGCCTTGCAAACCGCGCAGCAGTAAAATAGAGACAGTTGCTTAATAAATAATCCGAATTAGGAGTTGGCATTATAGCTCACCCTGCCTTTTGGGACGATTCTTCACAGATAAATTCAGATCTTTTTTTTCTTTCAAAGAATCTTACTCCCCCTTTACTATTTTCAAAAGAGTATGAACCAAAATATTTGTATATACAAATATCTGGGTATTTTTATTATATTCCTGTATTACTTTCTTGTAAAAATAAATGCTTCACACAATCCACATTAAAAATTGAAGCAACAAATATTCGTTACTTTGTAGCGAGTTGCCCATGGTATAGCAAAAATACTCATTATTAATGAGCACCGAAAAAGGTTCCCTTGTTCTTCAATAATTAGAGTGAAACATATGATTTTTTGAATGTAACCTTTAAAACAGGCAAAAATAATAATAATTCTTCTTAACTCAACACTAATGATAAACTGATACTATTATCATTTATATTGCATTGGGCATTCTTATAACAATTGAGGTATGAAATGGTTATCATTGGAATCACAACACTTATTTTATTGTTTATCTTCTTATTATTTTATTTAACTGACCCTAGACGACTTATTAACGGTTTTCTATTTAACGTGTTTTTCTGTTCATTTCTTATATTTTGTGGGTACGTAGGATTTAGCACAGACATTATGATTTTTAAATTAATCGCTCTTATCCCGACTATGATATTTCTCCTTTTTATCTCAGTATTTGGATTAGCGGCTCTAGCTATAGGATTATTTTTAAATGGCCGAGTGCTGATGAAAAAAGAAAGCCGGCGTTTAGCCAACAGTTTAACATTTATTTTGGGGATCTTTCTTCTATTAATAATTATATTCCGTTTGGTGAATCTAAAACATTTTTTGCCTGATTTTACTGCACCTTTATACAGCAGTGCATACTTCTTACTAATGATTTATTTTTTCTTACACGTTACAAATTTTTTAACTGCTTACTTTTTGTATCAATTTAATAGGCCAAAATATAACCAAGACTTTATTATCGTGCTTGGCAGTGGTTTAATAAACGATGAAGTCCCGCCACTCTTAGCAAGTCGAATTAATAAGGCAATTGATTTTTATTGGAAACAAGCAGCGGTAGCTTTCCCGCCTATCATAATTTTCTCAGGCGGACAAGGTGCAGATGAAAACCTACCTGAAGCAGAAGCGATGCAAAAGTATGCGGTAGAGAAAGGAATTCCGATTGAGCATACATTAACGGAAACTTGTTCAGTCAATACATTCCAGAATATGCTTTATTCAAAGCAAATAATGGATTCAATGAAAGAAGGCAACTATAACAGCATTTTTACGACAAACAATTTCCATCTATTCAGGGCCAGCTTATATGCAAAAAAGGCAGGTTTAAAGAGCCAAGGGATCGGTTCGAAGACTGTTTTTTACTATTGGCTCAATGCGATGATTCGAGAATATATTGCCATCGTTGCGATGCATCGTAAACGTCATATCGTAGTAGCAGGAATTATCTTAGGATTTTTCATCCTTTTTTATCTTCTTTCAGTTATAATTTCTTAATCAATACAAAAAGCAGACGAAATGCGTTGATTTACGCATTTTGCCTGCTTTATTCATTAAGGGTAATTACTATCTAACGGAGGCTTTTCCGTTCCTGCCATACGTCATAAATCGCCATACTTTTTCAAGTGGCCCCATCTTAAAGAATTTAAACCAAATGGCACTATAAATGATTTGAATCGTAAAAATGATGATTGCTATGATAACAATGTTGATCGGCGACACAGTTTCAAGGCCCATTAGATTGATGATAAACAATCCAATGAAGCTTTGCGCCCAATAATTTGTAAAAGCCATTTGCCCTACATTTGCAATCGGTTGTAAACGTTTTGCAATGGATTTGTTTTCTAAAATTACAAACAGGCTCGATAAGTACAAATAGGTCGTCGGTATCGTACCTAAAGCAATTATCTCATTAAGACGAGGATCGTCACCAGTTGCTGCAAACCAAATCCAAATGGAAAAGCCGATAAACAATAGAAATGTAACGATTTGGATCCATTTGATTGGAGTCGTCAATTCACTTATCTTTCGAATCCAACCCGCTTTAGCCGCTAAAAATCCTGATAAAAACATAATGAAGATCGTAATGAGATCATTCCCAAGAAAGGTAAATACATTTGTGATCATCCCCATATTTGGAGCAAAGATCACTACTACTATCGATAAGATATGCACCGTAATCATTCCGCCAAGCCACTTTGTAATTGTAGACAGCTTTGCATGATAAAAAGGAATCAAGAAAAATCCAGCAATGGCATATACCGCTAAAATGGAACCCCAAAATACGATAAGATGTATAATGCCAATGAATAAAAGGGCTAATAAGCGCCTTGCAAAACGCCATCGAGGTTTATCCCCACGGCTTTCAGCACGAGATGCAAAAATATAAAACCCTACACCAAATAGAAATGAAAAAATAGAAAAGAACTTTTTCTCTACAAGAATATCGATTATTATCTCAACGAGCCGATTTAACCCGATATACTCTGGAATCACCACTCCATCAGTAAGGATTTTAAAAGCCCCTACATTAATTAACAAAATCCCAAATAAAGCAAAACCACGAATAATATCTAAGGAAACGACTCTTTCCTTTTGTGTAATGGAAGGGATCATACTATAATTACTCCTTTACTTATTAAGATGTAATTAGTATAGTAACCCGGTCTTACACTATCTTTATATAAACCTTACATTAACCTTAAAACAAAAAAAGCTATGATAAGTGCTCAAAATAAGTACTCGGAACGGTATTGTAAAAACATAAAGTAGCACCGATTACGATGATCAAAATTTGTAGAACAAATGAAGTCGCATTTATTTTAGGTAGGTTAGAACAGATACGTTAAAAAAGACGCTCAATACAAAATTGAACGTCTTAAAATACGGATATATTTTATCTTAAGTGAGCATAGTTTTCGTTATCATACAAGCCTGGTAAATAAGCCTCTAATAAATTTCCCTCCGGATCCTTAAAGCGAAAATGTGCTTTGCTGCCATCTATAATAGAAGCACCCTTCTCCTTCAAATACTCTTGGCATAGTTCGGCTCCTTCAGAAGAAATTTGAATTACCGGATGCGATCCATTCTCGGCATTACGATCACTTAATTCCCCTTCTGGCATTGCAATAAGACAAAGGGGCGTACCTCCACCATGATCGGTTCTGAGCACGACGGTATCTCCGAAGTCTTTATGAATGGAAAAGCCCAATACCTCTACATACCACTTTGTAGCTTTTTGAATGTCCCTTACTCTGACATTCACTTGATAGACCCCATTAAACATAGACATATGAACTGCTCCCTTTCTTATTTCCCCTTACTATTTACATCTCAATAGTATTTTGAACACTTTTTGGAAAACAATGTTCTACTAAAAAGATGTTTGGGATCTCTATTTCTGCTTCTCATAATTTTTGAAAGGGTTATGCATAAACTCTAAACCACTTTCCGTCTACTATAAATATATTATAAATTATAATACAATGATAGTTAAAACCTATCAGAACATATAAATACTTGGGAGGCAATTCGATGGAACTAAAACAATTGGAGTACTTTATCGTATTATGCCAAGAGCTGCATTTTACGCGCGCAGCAGAGAAATTAGGTATAGCCCAACCTTCTCTTAGTCAACAAATTAGCTTGTTAGAACATGAAGTAGGGATGCCACTGTTTGATCGTGTTGGCAAAAAAAATATACTTACTGATGCAGGTAAAGCATTGCTCCATCATAGCTACAATGTTTTTCATGAAATTTCCCAGGCACGCGCGGCAATTAGCGAGCTTCAAGGATTAGAGAGAGGCACGCTCAAAATAGGCTCCCTACTCTCCGTTGTTAATTATTTGCTTTCCCCAACAGTTATCGGGTTTCATAATGCTTATCCCAATGTAGAACTATCCGTACAAGGATTACGCACTGGAGATATTTACAAAGGACTATTACAAAATGAATTGGATTTTGGTATCGTTTTTTTACCGTTGAAACATGAAGACCTAAAAGCGATTCCGCTCTATAAAGAAGAACTTGCTTTTGCTGTACCAATCGATCACATCATTGCAAAAGAGCCGTCGGCATCACTTCAAATTTTAAAAGAGACACCATCTATTTTATTACCTGAAACCTATTATCTACGGCAAGTTGTTAACGAACAGTGCCGCTCACTAAATTTCACACCCAAACCAGTACTCGAAATGACGACGATGGAATCGATCATTCAAATGGTAAGCAAAGGCGTCGGTGTTACGATACTACCAAAAGCTTACCTAAATTATATTGATCATCTTCATATTAAAACGATTCCTATCAAAGATCCGGTAATTACCACACAGATTGGTATTGCCTATCGAAAGAACAAACATTTATGTGCTGCGAGTCGCGTATTTATAGACCAATTGATTCAAACAGTTCAAGATGAAAACATTAACTAAGGTTTTATCAGAAATATCCTTTATGCTCTTCAATACTTCATCAATACAACTTCAACGAGTTCAATGTCAGGGGCACTCTGCCTTTTGTGTCTCAATGAAAATAAAGAAGGTGCCTTAACAGCACCCTCTTTTAAAATTTATCCTTTAACATCATCTAAACTTGCACCGTAATTGATATGATATACATTTTCACCAATTACCAATGCCGGGACTGATTTTACTCCAACTTTTTCTGCTTCTTCAATACGATTTTGGTCAGTGCCAAGATGTACCACTTCTGCAGTAATCTTTGATTTGTCAAGATAATCAAGAACCATTTGCTCCGCATCTACACAAACTGGACAACCCGCGTGATAAAAAATTGCTTTTGACATTTCACATCATCTCCCATCGTTTTTTGTAGCATTGCTACTTAATTTAAACTATAGAAGGTGCCATGAAAGTAAACAATATCAAATTACCTATAGTATCAATAGGTAAAACGAATCGAATGTTTAGTTTCCTGTGAAGCTATGTTTTATTATACTGTTGGTTGCCACACCCAGATCAATTGCAACTGAAACGGTAAGGTAGTTGTTCAGCATTCTATTCCCTATTTTTAATAAATATTTGATATCCCGCAACTGCATATTATTAGTGGGAAAGGCAATTAGCTAATAGGCAGTTACACACATTACCCAAATGCTCCTTTAAGTAAAAGTAAAATCCGAAGTTAAAAAATCCCCCGAACCATTCGTCCGAGGGAACATAAAACACACTTCACTATTCAGCTAAAATCCAATAAAGCTATTGGTTCCAAGCTACTTCTGTCCATTTAAAAAATACTCCTGCACCTTCACCCCACCCAAACCCGCATTCCACCGTTTCCGTTTAAAATAAAGTCCATCACCTTTCCCTCATTTTCACACATTTTTGGTCACGTTTTGACCACTTTTCACTGCTTTTCTCACGCTTTTTGTTCACGTTTTTCTCGGTTTAAAAGAAAGTTCTTTACGTTCGAGATTGAAGAAACAGAGTAGTGGCAAGGATTTCAAGGATTTTGGGTACAGGACTTTGTTTTAAACGATCAGGACAAGGTGTTGCGAGTTTATTATAAAGTACTGGAGTTTATTGCTTGTCTACAACTTCTGTTGCTTTAAAATAATCTCACCACATCTTTACTCCACGCAAACCCGCATTCCACCGTTGCCGTTTAAAATAAAATCACGCTATCTTTCGCTCATTTTCACACATTTCCGATCACGTTTTGACCGTTTTNTAGAAGAATAATGGATATAGGATTAAGGAAAGGATAAAATGCTAAGTATCTGAAAATCATAATTAATGACAGTCACTCGCACAATTAGCATCTTTATCTTATCCAATCTATTTTGAAGTGAATTTATCGAAATACTCATCCCAATAGTTTCCATCATCCGACTCAATGCTATGTAACCAAGTATGCATCATAAGTAATTCAAGATACTGTTTCTTTCCTTTCATAAACGGTTTATGTGAAATTCTTGGATATAGCGAATTGAGGTTAAATAGATTTGTTTTTTGCTTGAAGTCATAATCGAAATATTGCTGTACCTTGGTATTTTTCACTTTATGTTTAGCTGGCCACAAGCTATCATCGTCTGAAAAGCGGTGTATATAGTCTGATACAAAAGCCCAAATACTCACTTTATACTTAGCCCAAGTTTTATCAATCCATTCGGTAATTTCTTCGGTCAAGAATACAGGTGGATTATCTACTTCCTTTTGACTCTGGATTCTGTGATAATCTTTAATAAACTGAAAAAGCATTTCCGTTTGATCTTTTAAAAATGGATTCTTCTTGATAAGCTCTGCATAAATACCATAGGAGCAACTTCTAAATTCACTTTCTGTGTGATAAAGAAAAAATGGGTATTCGGATTATCGTGTGGAATACCATAATGGTTAGATAATTTTTATCATATTATAAAACGGATAATAGTGTGGAATTTAAAAACTGTCATAATTATATTGTATGGCATAAAACCAAGTAGTCCTTTTTAGTAAAACTTATTTACTTTAAAATACTATTGTATTATACTCTGTTATGCAGAGTACTCTGGAGGAGGGAATTGTATTGGGAAAAAATCAAAATGATAAAGAAGAAATTATAGAAAATTTATCCCATATAAAAACTTTAATAAATCATAAACAAGATTATGGTAAACAAGCAGCACCATACTTTATTGTTTGGGGCTGTGTATGGATTATTGGCTTTTTAATTAGTTCTACTGGATCAATATCGGTAATTAATATGACTTGGATTTTACTTGCAATAGTTGGTTGGTTGTTCTCTGGCATAACCTTTTTAAGACAAAAAAGGAACTATCCTATGCCCAAATTCCTGAACAATCAATTCAAAATGTTATGGATTGGATTCTTGTTTATCTTTTATATATTTGTCTTTCTTATTGGCTCTAAATTATTGCCACTTTCATTTCATCATCTTGCATTGTACAGTTTTTTATTAATTTCTATTTTGTATATATTATTGGGTATTGTTTTAACAAGGACAATCTTCTTTATGGGCTTATGGTTGATTGTCCTTGGAACAGCTACTTACTCATTTTTATCAGATTATATGTATATAATCTTTGCAATATTAGGTGGAGGATGCCTACTATTAACTGGAATTTTGCTGAATAGAAAAGGGATTAAAAATGAGTAAGCCAAAACATTTGAATGATTTAATTCATGCAAAAGTAAGGCTTGGAATTATGAGTCTTCTGATGACATATGGAGAGTGCAATTTTACTTTTCTAAAGAAAACATTAGAAATCACTGATGGCAATTTAGGTTCTCATTTACAAAAGTTAGAAGACGCAAATTATATAGAAATCAAAAAAACATTCGTAAAGAAAAAACCTAAAACAATTGTAACCGTTACAGACATAGGTACAGACGCTTATAGAGAATATATTAAATCACTGGAATCAATTTTATATATAGATAAGTAGCATGGGAGTTGTTATATATGTATAACCCAAAAGATGAAAGAATTACAGGTTTGTTTTTAGGGATTCCATCCATTGCTTTAACCGTGCATGTTTTCTTTTGGTATTTAGGGAACCCTCAACAATTTATCGAGCATAGATTAGGAATTAATTCCGATGCGTTTAATAACCCTACAGTTTGGATATTTACTTTTGTAATTGCAATTGGCTATATTATGTACACTGCTAAAGTTATTCCCTTTGTTCGTAAGCACTTGTTTACATTTTCATGGCTTAAAGTGATTGGTATATGGGCTGCATTAATTTTTAGTACTTTAGAAGAGGTTTTATTCAGGCAAATACTAATGGATTGGCTAATGAGTTTAGACTATTCAATAACCATACAAGTGTTAGCCTCAGCCATTATCTTCGGTTTAGCACATGGTGCATGGGTTCTTCTTAGAGGGGAGTTTAAAATTGGTCTTCCAGTGATATTGTCAACTACAGTTCTTGGTGGGTTACTTGCCGTTTTGTACATTATAGCTGATCGTAATATACTTGCACCAATTGTGGCTCATATATTAATTAATTTATTTATTGAACCATGGCTTATACTTTCCGCCATATCAGGAAAGTGGAATAGCGGAGTAAAAGAAAGCGGAAATCATGACAACTAATATGCTCAATCTGCCAAACATTAAGATTCTGGATATGAAAGAAAGTGCAGATGATTATAGATTCTTAGTTGAGTCTACTACTCTACCTCCTTCTCATTGTCTAAAATGTGGTACTGTTGCAAACT
>NZ_JBHTLT010000035.1:0-54003 GCF_042679045.1 Sporosarcina contaminans
GAACGGAAAGCGACGGTTGTCAGGGGTTCCCCATTTATTCTCCAACCAGAAAGGGACTATCACAGAAAATCAGTTTTCACTGACTTTCTGGACAGCCCCTACAGTCTGGGTTGTTTTTATGGGGAATATTGGTCAAATGGTGATAAATCTTGGCTGAGCAGTGATAACGATTATCAGAGTGGTGATACGTTTCTCACTATAGGAAATGGCCAGAAATTCATTCCAAATCATCTCGAATTGTAGCCTTTCGATGACTAATTGCTCGAATCGTTGGTAAACACGCCCGCATCGGTGTTAACGGTCGAAGAAACGGTGGTAAACACGTCCGAATCGGTGGTAATGGCTCAAGAATCGGTGGTAAACGTACGTGAATCGGAGGTAAACATAATCTTCGTTGAAATAGACTTGATTCATCCTTCTCGGTTTCCATACTGCCACCATGGGTATGCTATCGATAGAGGAGGGGATTAGTTTGTCGAAAAGATTAGTGTCTGCCATCCAAGAGTATGCCTTCCCGTTAAATGATCAAGCACTTGAGATAGTTTTGAACACAATTGGGGATGCCCGAATGGTCCTGCTCGGTGAAGCAACGCATGGAACTTCTGAGTTTTACAAAGTTCGCATGGCATTATCCAAACGGCTTATTCAGGAAAAAGGGTTCACTATTATTGCGGTAGAAGGAGATTGGCCGTCCGCCCAAGCGGTCAATCGCTATGTGAAAGGTTTTGATAAAGAAGGAAAATCCGCTCAGCAATTGCTGAAACAATCCTTCAATCGCTGGCCGACTTGGATGTGGGCGAATGAAGAAGTTGCGGTGCTTGTTGAGTGGTTGAAACGTGAAAATGAAGGAAAAGCTGCAGCAAATAAAACAGGATTTTACGGAATCGATATGTATAGCCTATATGAATCAATCGATGAATTGCTTCGATTTCTAAGAGAGAATCCACAGTTTCAAGCGGATTTGGAGTTGGCGAAAAAGGCGTTCTCCTGTTTTGAGCCGTATAACCGGATGCCAGAGCATTATGCGCTGTCGACTGCCCACTTCACGGATGAGTGCATAAGTGAAGTTTCCAGTTTGCTGACAACGATCCGTAGCCATGAGGATCTTTATTCGAATGAGCAGGAGAAGGACTTGAATATGACGATGAATGCATTAGTCGCGAAAAATGCAGAATCATATTATCGGGCGATGATGCAGGACGACGCCATCTCTTGGAATATACGCGATATGCATATGATGGAGGCGATCGACGAGATTTTGAACTACCATGGCGACGATGCAAAAATCATCATTTGGGAGCACAATACTCATCTCGGCGATGCTTCGGAAACTTCGATGGCCGACCATAAAATGATTAATGTCGGGCAGCTCATCCGCGAAAAGTATGGAAGGAAGGACACATTTGCCATCGGCTTCGGAACGTATGAAGGATGCGTCATTGCTGGCGAAGGCTGGGGGGAGCCTCATCAAAAAATGAACGTTCCACCCGCCAAATTCAACTCATGGGAAGGGCAGATGCATGCAGCGAATCCTAAGGATCAAGTTATCTTGTTTACAGAGGAAAACCGTCATTTATTCAATGAATGGATTGGCCATCGCGCTATCGGAGTTGTCTATAACCCGGAGTTTGAAGCGTATGGGAACTATGTATCGTCAAGGGTTGGCAGCCGTTACGACGGGTTTATGTTCATGGATAGGACGAATGCGTTGGAGCCTTTGTAAAAAGTATACAAACTGGATTCAGTGGAATCAAAGCTTTACGGAATCCAGTTTGAGTGTCCTTTTTTATTGGATTGTTGGTGATTTTATAAGATTGCATTTGCGATGATTTTATCTAATTTACGGATATCAACTTTTTTATTCAAATTTAATTTAAGCTTGCCTGCTTTTGTCCATAATTCAATTTCAGCATTCAAATCAATTTTTCCTGCATTTTCACTTGAATACATAATGATTGAGCTGAAAGGTATCGTATAGATTTCAACTTTTTTGCCCGTAAGTCCTTGTTTGTCCGCAATTATAAATCTTTTGTTCGTAACAACTGCAACATCACGAATTGTTTTGTATGCAACTTCGGCAACTTCACCTTCAATAAGTAATTCAGCGATGTCATCTGGAACGGGTACTTCTTCTGTGAATGTCCAAGCTGTAATAGCTGTTAAATCGGCCATTTGCAATTCTCCTTTTTTCTATTTATCATCACATATGAAAGATCAAAAGTATAGAAAAAGCTAAAAAACTTTCAAAATATCTTTTTACCTATTTACGATTAAACCACAACATGTTAGGGTAGTAGATGTACATAAGACACAATATATAGTATTGAACGATGGAATGGTACCGTTATCGGTTTAAAAAGGGAATCCGGAAATCCGGAGCTGTCCCCGCAACTGTAATCGCCGACGACCGTCTTGAAAACCACTGCAATCGTGATTGCGGGAAGGGAGACGGGAGAATGAAGCGTTAGCCAGGAGACCTGCCGTCCGTCGTCAAGCAACACTTTCTTCGGGGGTTGAGAGGTGGAAGCGAGCGGGTTTGCTGTTTTCATTTTTCATGAAAGTGTAAATGAGGGCTTCCCGAATTGTTTCCTACACAACATCTATGCGCGATGACGCTGCCGAAGAGGTGGCATCATCGCTTTTTTGCGTTTCATTTTAGGAGGGAGAATCAAAAGATGACCATTTTTACGAGAAAAACAGCAGTTGAAGAGAGACTGACAGCGCTACAGGAAGAGTTTGGGTACGATAAAATTGCATTATTAGAAAAGGCTAGCGAACGCTATAAAGAGCGTAATCCGGGACACAGTGACTCCGAGTGGACAAAAGCAATGATTTTGGAAGCACTTAGCAATATTGATGAAGTTTCTGGCTATTGGACATTCGTGGCAGCGAGGCTTTATTTGCGGGAAATGTATACACAAATAAAGCAGTTATGTGGACGCGAGCCTTATTCGGATTTTGTTGCACATGTTGAAGATCTTGTTGCAAAGGGTCTTTATGCGCCCGAACTTTTGGAGAAGTATACGCGCGAGGAGCTTTCTGCTATTGGGAAATTGATCGACCCGGAAAGGGACAAGCTATTTACATATATCGGTTTGAAAACTTTAATGGACCGCTATGCAGCAGTTGACTATAACAAGCGTCCTGTTGAATTGCCGCAGGAACGTTGGCTCGTCATTGCGATGACGCTAATGCAAAATGAAACGGACGACCGGAATGTCAAAATTGCGGAAGCTTATTGGGCGATGAGCAATTTATATATGACTGTTGCGACACCGACGCTTGCGAACGCGGGCAAGCCGCATGGCCAGTTGTCGAGCTGCTTCATCGACACGGTTGATGATTCATTGTTAGGTATTTATAACAGCAACACGGATGTTGCGAACTTATCCAAGTATGGTGGTGGCATCGGGGTTTATATGGGAAAAGTACGCTCTCGCGGAGCTGCGATTCGAGGTTTTAAAGGTGCATCGAGCGGTGTTTTACCTTGGATTAAACAATTGAACAATACGGCAGTGAGCGTTGACCAATTGGGGCAAAGACAAGGCGCAGTCGCGGTTTATTTGGATGTGTGGCATCGAGACATTTATACTTTTTTGGATTTGAAATTGAACAACGGAGATGAAAGATTGCGTGCGCATGACATCTTTACAGGCGTCTGCCTTCCTGATTTGTTTATGGAGAAGGTAAAAAGCAGGGGAGACTGGCATTTGTTTGATCCGCATGAAGTGCGCACAGTGATGGGCTATTCTCTTGAAGATTACTATGATGAAAAGCGAGGAAGCGGCTCATTCCGTGAGAAGTATGAGGAATGCGTCAATCATCCGGAATTAACAAAAGAAACCGTTCCCGCGATTGAAATCATGAAGCGTATTATGCGCAGCCAGCTTGAAACGGGTACGCCGTTCATGTTTTATCGCGATGAAGTGAACCGCATGAATCCGAATAAGCATGAAGGAATCGTCTATTCAAGTAACTTATGTTCAGAAATCCTTCAAAACATGAGCGCAACGACGTTTGAATCTGTGAAGCTTGAAGATGATGTCATCGTTACGAAATCGAAAGCGGGAGACTTTGTCGTATGCAATCTCTCCTCTATCAATCTTGGAAAAGCGGTTCCAGCAGGCGTTTTAGAAAGGCTGATTCCAATTCAAGTGCGGATGTTGGACAACGTCATCGAGCTGAATAAAATCCCGGTGCTTCAGGCACAACGGACAAACGGGAATTATCGCGGCATCGGCCTTGGAACATTCGGCTGGCATCACCTTTTGGCAATTTCCAATATCCGATGGGAATCGGAAGAGGCAGTACAATTGGCGGATCAGCTTTATGAAAAGATCGCATATTTGACAATCAAATCCTCAATGGAACTTTCAAAGGAAAAAGGGGCATATCCTTTATTCGAAGGATCCGACTGGCAAACGGGAACATACTTTGAGCGGAGGGGCTATGATTCGATGCAGTGGCGTGAACTGCGAGTCGATGTCGCAACAAACGGTATGCGCAACGGCTACGTAATGGCGGTTGCCCCGAATAGTTCAACATCGGTCATTGCTGGCTCGACTGCTTCGATCGATCCGATTTTCAAGCCGTTCTATCATGAAGAAAAGAAAGATTATAGACTTCCTGTCATTGCCCCGGATTTAGATCATAATACGTACGATGTCTATCGCAGATCCGCGTATGTAGTCGATCAACGCTGGTCCATCAAGCAAAATGCAGCAAGGCAGCGACATATTGATCAGTCGATTTCATTTAATATTTATGTTCCGAATAATATCCGGGCTTCTGTGTTGCTTGACCTCCATTTACAAGCATGGGAATCAAACATGAAAACTTCTTATTACATGCGGTCGACCGCTTCGGATATAGAGGAGTGTGAATGGTGCCATTCTTAATCGCTTATGCATCTTGGAGCGGCAATACAGAGGAAGTGGCGGAAATCATTGAGGAGAAGCTGTTACAAGGGGGAATAGATGTAGTAGTACATCGCATCGGTACGGTCCCTGTCCCGGATGTTCGGCAGTTTGATGCAATGATCATCGGCAGCTTTACTTGGGACCGGGGAGCGACGCCTGACGAAGTGAAAGATTTCGTCGCAGACGTTGGCTACAAACCGGAGCATGTATATGTCTTCGGAACTGGCGATACACAATTTGGCGGAGATGATCTCTTTTGTAATGCGGCAGTCAAATTGGCGTGGTTTTATCATTCTGCCATTGCACCGCTCAAAATCGAGCAAAGTCCGCGCGGTTCACAGGAGCAAACAGTCATTGAATGGTCGAAAGGAGTAGTGCAACATTGGAAACACTTACACGCGTTAAAGTGCTGAATCCAGCACATCCAAACAAATCAACGGCAATTTTCGGAGGAAAGGCAAGCGGCATTTTAAACTGGAATGACTTGGCGCATCCGCATTTCTATACACTGCGCCAGCGCATCCGTGCACTTTTCTGGACGGCAAATGAAGTGGATATGACACAAGATGTTAAGCAATTCCCGAATTTATCGAAAGGCGAACAAGAAGCGTTTCTGAAAATCATTGGTTTGCTTGCAACGTTGGACGGTCCGCAAACCGTTATTGCGATGAAAATTGCAGACTTTGCAACGGATCCATCCGTCAAATCGATTATGGCGACAATCGCCGACCAGGAGAGCGAGCATAACCATAGTTATGCATACGTCTTATCGTCGGTCACGACGTTGGACAAGCAGACAGCTTCTTTTGAAATGGGACGTACCGATGAAGTGCTTATGAAACGGAATGAGCGGATTGTGGATATTTACAACGAATTTGCAGAAAATCCAACGATTGAAACAGTGCTGAAGGCAATGATCTACACAACATTGTTGGAAGGACTCTTTTTCTACAGCGGATTCGCTTTCTTTTATAATTTGGCACGCCATCAGAAAATGGTTGGAACGTCTACGATGATTTCTTATATTAACCGTGACGAGCTCCAGCATGGCAAGGCAATTAGTGACATTTTCCGTGCCGCACTATCTGAAAATCCGGAGTACAACACCGAACAGTTCACAGAGTGGATTTACGATCAATTCCGTCATTCTGTCGATCAGGAGATCATCTGGAGCCGCTATGTATTGAAAGACATCGAAGGCATCGATCTCGATGAAATGGCGGGTTACGTGAAATACCGCGCCAACAAAATGCTTCGCATGTTGGGATTAAGCGAAATCTACCCGGAATTCACGGACAATCCGATGAAATGGATCCGCGCCTACGTCGATAATTTTGATGACACGAAAACGGATTTCTTTGAACAGACGTCAAGACAATACGTGAAGACGAGCGATTTGAATGGGTTTGATGATTTGTAAGGCGTTCCGTTTTCAGTGCGAGAAAAGTAAGAACTCATAAAATAAATAGCATTGGGATACAATTCGGAATGAATTTGTATCCTTTTTGCGTTGCCATTCATTCAATTGACATAGAACTCTATTGTCACAATACTTTATAGACAGTTAAGTAAAATTGAACAATTCAGTGTATAATTATTTTAGTGTCTCATATATAGTTATACGAGCTACAGGGTTGGTAGAAATAGCATTGGCAAATAAGAAATAAAAGAGGAGGGAGACGTACTATGATCATAGAATTGGATAAAGCCGAATATCGCAAATGCAGAAAAATATTACACGAACAAGGGCAATTAGAAGCGTTAGCAGTTGTTGAAAATATAAATCCGGGCCGTATTTTTGTGGATGATGGCAACAATCCTGCATCAGGACTGATATGGTTAGGGAATAATGATGGATTCATATTTTTTGGAAGTGAACAAAACGAGAGTTTCACTAGCGAAATAAATGGATTTATTGACAATACAATTAGACCGGAAGCTAAAAAAGTCCAATTGAAATGGTTTGAAGCAATGGGTAATCATGAAAAATGGGGTCCTGTCATAGAGGCAATATTTGAGCATCGTAAGTTGGGAAGTTGGAATCAAAAGGTTTATACACTACACCTGGAAGATTATCGAGAACAATCCGTACCCATTACAGAGTTCGGATATGAAGTGTTGCAGATCGAGGAAGAGCTTTTTACTGATGAATCCATAAAAAATATTGACTTTTTGCAATCAAAAATAGTAGAGTTTTGGCCCTCAGTTGAAGCTTTCTTTAGAAGTGGAAAAGGGTACTGTATCATTCATCAAAATGAAGTCGTAAGTGTTTGTTTTTCAGGTTTTGTCGCTGGCAATGTTCATGGCATTCATATTGAAACCGTAAAGGCTCATCAAGGGAAAAAACTAGCCCAAAGGATCGCCCATCGTTTCGTCAAAGATTGTCTGGAGAACAAGATCATTCCCTATTGGGATTGCATGGAAATGAA
Source organism: Sporosarcina contaminans (assembly GCF_042679045.1). NCBI lineage: Bacteria > Bacillati > Bacillota > Bacilli > Caryophanales > Caryophanaceae > Sporosarcina > Sporosarcina contaminans. The sequence goes on from NZ_JBHTLT010000035.1 coordinate 7,349, forward strand.
CAAACCTTCTGTTGCTGTCGCAGAAAGCTTAGGGTTTAAAAATGTGTTTAACTATGTTGGATATGAGTTTCCATTGGAGTGATTGTTCATTTACAGTTTTATTGTGCTATAAATAAAACTATGTATAAGGCTTTGATGGTGATAATGATTGAAAAAATTATTAATATTAATGTTATTTCTGTTACTGGTTGGTTGTTCCAATCAAAGTAATCATTTGAATGTGAAGGAATTGAAAGAGGATCTAAATTATCTGAATGAAAAACTTAATGAAATTCATCCGGATATAGAGAAAATTGAATATGTCTCAAAAAAAGTAGATGAATATAGAAGTTCACTAACAGAAGAAGTATCCGAAAATTATTTTAAGGTGAAGATAATGGAGATACTCGCAATACTTGGGGATTCCCATACGGGTGTGTTAATAGATGAGAAAACGACTAAATTACCGATTCAACTTTTGAATTTGGATTCGGAAATTATTATTATCAGTAGTAGCAGTCAAGTGGCAAAAAAAGGGATAAGGTCCTTCAAATATCAGGGAAAAATATAAACGTAGTAATAAATGAGCTAAGAAAATATATATCTTATGATAATGAAGCTTGGTTTCAGCACCAGATTAATTTTCTGACCCTGGATTTTTTGCTGGAGTCGCTGGGCCTTTTGGAACAAAACAAAATCATTTTAACAGTAGAAAGAGATGGTGAAATAATAGAATATGAAATAGGCTTTGATAAAATTGAGAAAGACAAAGAGGGACCTCCCTATAACTGGGAAATAAAAATGCAAAACAGTATTAAAATAGGATATTTTAAACTAGTTGATTCAATATATAATCAACATTATGAATCGACAATTGATCAATTTTTTGACTCCGTGGATAAAAACAATATAGAAAGTATTTTAATTGATTTAAGGTTTAATAGCGGTGGGGATTCAAGAGTTATAAATTCTTTTTTGAAACACTTAAATGTTGATTCCTACAGACTTTACAACGATTCATCTGTAAGGCAACATAACGGTGATTATTCAAAAGATATTTATATTCTTACGGATTCGGGAACTTTTAGTTCTGGTGCAATGTTTGCAACTATTATGAAAGATAATGGTTTGGGTAAAATTATAGGGGGACCAGTGGGTCAAAACCCTACACATTTTGGCGATCCATTACTGATTGAATTGCCGAATTCAAATATAAAGATTGCAATCTCCCAAACAAAATTTATAAGACCAGCCACTAAGGATGAAAAGAATACTTTACTAATTGATATGCCTATATCGAAAACAGCAGAAGAGCTTTTAAATGAAGAGGATCGGCAATTGGAAAGGGCACTTGATTCAATTGTTAATCAGAACTAAATCACTTATGTTGAATCGAAATGTTTTTTATAGATACTGCTTCTATTTTGAACAGTAAAGGAAGGGCATCTTGGTTACGTTTGGAAATGGTGAAAATTAATGAATAGGAAGAAGAGGGAATGACCTATTTAATTATGAAAAGGGGGATTTAAAATGGATGTGCAATTTCCGATTGGGAAATTACAAGTTCCTGAAAAAGTAAATTTCGAAGATGTTCAAAAATGGTTAAAGGAAATCGAAACCTATACGGACCGATTGCGAGACACTGTTGACTCATTAAACGATGAGGAATTAAGCAAAACTTATCGTGATGGCAGCTGGACAGTTCGTCAACTTGTTCATCATATTGCGGATTCCCAGTTAAATATGTATCAACGTTTGAAGTTGGCTTTAACTGATGAAAATCCCGTAGTGCCCGCCTTTGATCAAGACAAATGGGCTGTCCAGCCGGATACCAACTTGCCTGTAGAAAGTTCGATTAAAATGTTGGAAGGAATCAACGAGCGCGTCGTATCTTTAGGTCATCACTTAACCGAGAATCAATTGGAGCGGATTTTCACTCATCAAGAAAACGGTGAAATCGCAGTTGCAACAAAAATTGCAAAGCTTTGTTGGCACGAAGAGCATCATTTGGCCCATATAAAAATCGCATTATCCAAATGACATCATATGTATCTAATAGGCAGCAAAACCGCTCGGAATAGGAGCGGTTTTGTTTGTTATATAGCATTTCAATAATCCCTCTTCACTTAATCTACCATTCTCCTCCGATAAATAGCGATCGTCAAAACTGCAAATACAACAACCCAGGCAAGAATAACAACCAGATTCGATAAGACATCACCGAATCCTGCACCTGTTTCCACAGCGGTGGCAATTTCGATTAGCTGAGCGTTCGGCATATAGTTAGCCGCCTTTAATACAGGATATTTGTCGGCAAATACAGCGATGAATGAACCGAATGTGAATATGCCGATGACGGGCAATACATAGACGGATGCTTCCATTACTGATTTTGCGAAAAGGCCAACTAATGTGCCTAAAGCAATGTAGAAAAGAGCGGAAATGATGAACGATAGAGTAATAACAAAAATGTTTTGCGGATAGTAATCGCTAAGGAATGCGCTGACTACGATAACGACCATCGTTAGAATGAATGATAGCAAACTTTTGCCGCTCAATATTTCAGCAGTGTTGGCAGGTGATAGCATAAGGCCACGCAACGTATTCTTTTCCTTTTCTTCAGCAATTAAGCAGCTTTGCACAAATGCGCCGACCATTGCAAACGTCATGTTGAAAATCATATAGTACGCGTCAAGCGATTCGACACCTATCCTGCCGTAAAAGGCAGCTAATAAAGGCGGCATGAAAATGACGACTGATACAGCCATATTCCGTGAAAAGTCCTTATAATCCTTTATTAAAATTGCGCTCATCCGCTTCCATGAAAATGTCATATTAGTTCCCTCCCAGTCACTTTTACAAAAATATCCCCTAAAGTCGGCTCATTCGAATGAATCGTTGCTACTTCATTTCGTTTCATATGCTCAAACAAAACTTGGGCTCCTTCAACACCTGTCGGAATAACAAGCTTTTCATCATTTTTCAGTTCAACTGTAATCGTTGAATCAGAATGTTGCTTTCTAAGATTATTTGGTGTATCCAATAACTGGATTTTCCCTTTATTTAGGAATGCAATTCGATTACATAGCGTTTCTGCCTCGTGCATATCATGCGTCGTCAGAAAAATGGTCGTTCCTTTTTCATTAAGAGCACGCAGCCCTTTGTAAATATGCACCGTATTCGCAGGATCTAATGCCGATGTTGGTTCATCCAAAAATAGGAGTTCAGGCTCATGTAGCAAAGCACGAGCAAGCGTCACTCTTTGTTTCATTCCTTTTGATAATGCAGCAACCCGTTTTGATTTCTCATCTACTAAATTGACAGATTCCAACACTTCTTCGATTTTCTTATGAGGCACATCATATAAATCGCAATAGAGCTTCAAATTATCGTAAATTGATAATCGTACATATAGGCCACTATTGTCAGTCAACACGCCAAATCGCTTTCGAAAAGCAGGCTTCTTTAACATTGAGACTGGTTCTCCGAACACCTTCGCAACGCCGCTCGTCGGGTTTAACTGTCCTGTCAATATTTTAATAGTAGTTGTTTTTCCTGAACCACTCGGCCCTAAGAAACCAAAAATTTCGCCTTTTTTAACTTGGAAACTGACACTTTCTATTGCAGTTTGATTGGCGAAAATCTTTTCCAGTCGTTCAACTTCTATAATGTTTTCCATCTCGCTTCCCCCTATGTCGTTTTGAGGTCGATTTGCTAACCTGATTCAAGCTTATAGGAGTGCGGGAGAAGGGGCATTATATTCTCCGTGAAAAGAGCGAATTGGCATCTAATAAGAGCAATTTTCCGGTTGAATGAAATTGTTTTTTTTTATGAACGGAGTCTATTTTGACTTGAAATTTCCATGGATAAGTCACATTTCGTCGAATTATTTCCGGGGAAATAAAACATGATTCTACAAATTAGAGCCCTAACCTATCTCTTAACGTAGCCATTTTTGTTTTTGACAATGGCACATTTGATTTTGGGGCATCATCTAATATGAGACTGTAGCTGTTTCTTGTCCACGTAATAATTTCCCGAACCTTTTGCAAATTGACGATATATGACCGATGGCAACGGAAAAAGCCGAACGGCGACAGTCGCTCTTCTAAATCATTTAATGTGAAAACGCTTGGAAAGGATTCTCCTTTTATATGTAAAAAAGATTGCCCATCACTGCTTTCTATGTAGTCAATCTCCAACGGATCAAATAACACGATTTTATCGTTTACTTTCGTCGGTATTTTTTCTAAACGGACAGGCTGAATAAGTATCGGCTCTGCTATAGTTTCCTCTATATCTTCTTTTGGGTTTTCGATCGAAACATTGTGTAAACCGTTTTCATCTAAACGGTACACTTCATCTGCGCTCGTAATTGCGCTTTCGAGGTTCATTGTCAAAATGAATATCGTTTTTCCACGTTTTTTAAGCGACTGGAGGATCGATAGAAAAATACGTTTTGATTCAAGATCAATGTTTTGGTCAGGTTCCTCTAATAGAAAGATATCTGGATCCTGTAAAAGTACACAGCCAAATTGAACCCGTTTTCTTTCTGAAAAGGATAATTGTTTAATTTTCACTTTACGCATCGCTTCCAATTGAATCGCACGGATTGTCTCATCTACAGATGTATCTGAATGATATAGCCTCTGTGTGAACCGCAACATTTCTTCAACAGTTAACCTTTCATATAATCCACTCTGCAAAAAAAGAAAACCAATTGTTAATTTCTTTTCCGAAAAGCTGCTCCCACCAATTAAAATTTCTCCATTTGATAACACCGTTCTTCCAAGCAACAGTTCGATCAACTGTTCACGGATATTGACGTTTGAATGCACAGCCGCAATTTTTCCTGGATTGACCAATAAATCAAAAGCAGGGAAGATGACCGAATCAAGAACCCGCTTTTCTGCTTTGATAAAGTGAAGTGACACATCATAGCCCCCGTTTTTTGAACTCTTTTTTCTAAAAATAGTATACCAGTATTTGAGTGCTTTCAAAACGCGCTGATGAAAAGAAGGACCGTAATGAACAGATAGATCCAAAGGATCCCATTCGTACTTTTGAACAAAAAGTGTCAGCTTGGAAGCGGCAACATACCAGACTTCGTACTTCCGAACTTTCATCTTTTAACAGATTGCTGCCGAAATAGGCATTTCCCTAATATCGGAAGCATGCAGGCTTCGTTATGATGGGAAGCAAGAAGAGTTGAAAATTTGAAGGAGGAGTTATCGATGAGCCAACTTACAATTGAAACAAATGTCTCTGAAATCGTTACTGTTCTGCCTCAAAGCGCTGATTTGTTCCGTAAGCTGCGGATTGACTACTGCTGTGGGGGCAAAATTTCACTTCGGGAAGCCGCGGAACAAAGGGAGCTTGCCCCGATCGATGTGCTGGCGAAGGTACAAAAAATGGAGGAGAAATGGGTAAGTCGCCAAAGTATGCATCCTTCTTCATTCGGAGAAAAGACTTTGGTTGCTTACATACAAGAAAAATATCATGAAAGCTTGCGTGAAGAGCTTCCGTTATTGTCTCCTTATGTTACAAAGGTGGCCCGTGTGCATGGAGAACGTGATCCACATTTATTGAAGGTGCTGGAGATTTTTAATACATTGCGCAAAGAATTGATCGATCATACCGATGATGAGGATTTAAATGTGTTTCCGATGATACTAAAATTCTTCGAGAATCCGTCAGAAGAATTAAAGTATAAACTTAGACCACATGTAGCGGAGTTAGAAGAGGAGCATGACAATACAGGTGCACTTTTCCATGAGTTAAGGGAAATTACTAATCATTTCACTCCGCCTAAGGACGCCTGCGGAACGTATCGCCTCGTTTATGCGCGTCTCGAACAATTGGAGAAGGATACATTTGAACATGTCCATTTGGAAAACAATATTCTATTTGAACGAGTGAAAACTCATTTAAATTAATGAATAATTTAAAATAATCGATTTTTTGCATCGATTAACGAAGCTTTGTTGATGGGAGTGGAAGTTGGGCTAGAGCAGATCGTTGAGAACACGGTAACGAAGATCGGGTTCTACGAACAAAAGAGAAGTACTAAAAGGGAGGGCGCAGTTTAATTGCTGAGAAAATAGTAGGAACTCATATCCCTTTTTGATCACTTTGTTGGTGGAAAGCAACCATCATAAATGGAAATTAACAATCTCTACGTCTTGTTGTTAACAATAATTGTTAAAGCTAACTTGAATCTTTATGACAAAAAGTTGCCGAAATGGTGACTTTTTTGTTTGAATCATGTGAACAAAACCAGAAATAGGGAAAACCCTAATGGTTCTATTTTGATTAATCTTTAACATGTAACGTATAAGGCGATGATACAGCTTGTTGACAAACGCTCGCATACTGCGAATCGAACAGCGAAGGGTTCGATTTGCCTCTTACGCGCCCTTTATGGAAAGATGTCGCGCATCTATACTGCCTTCCTTGACAAGCGTTTTCAAGCCAAGCTGGGCAAACACCTATCTCATAACTGAAATCCTTAAAAAGACTGTAGACAAAGTAAAAAGATACTTTGACTACAGTCTGGATAGTACGTCTCTTTCTCATGATTACTGCCATTCTGATAGAGGGAGTGAAATGGTTCTATGTCTAAGAACAAGTTTAGTATGAAGTATTTTAAGCCGGTGGAACGCTATTCAGGCAATTGGTCAGTGCTTGAAGAAAAAAGTCGTGATTGGGAAAACATGTACCGTCAACGTTGGTCGCATGACAAAGTTGTTCGTACGACGCATGGAGTTAACTGTACGGGATCTTGTAGCTGGAAGGTTTTCGTAAAGAACGGCATTATCACTTGGGAAAATCAGCAAATTGATTATCCATCATGTGGCCCTGATATGCCGGAATTCGAGCCGAGGGGTTGTNGAGGAAAATTATGGCGTATGTGGAGTGAGGCACTTTCTGAACATAAGCACCCAATTAAAGCTTGGGCGAGTATCGTTGAAGATCCCGTCAAATCGACAGAATACAAAAAAGCGAGAGGAAAAGGCGGGCATGTTCGGATTCATTGGAATGACGCCAAGATTTTAATCGCCGCGCAATTGATTTACACAATCCAAAAATATGGACCTGATCGGATTGCCGGGTTTACGCCGATCCCTGCAATGTCGATGATCAGCTACGCTTCGGGGGCACGCTTCATTTCATTATTAGGCGGTGAGATGCTTAGCTTTTACGACTGGTATGCAGACCTACCGCCATCTTCACCGCAAATTTGGGGAGAACAGACAGACGTGCCTGAATCGAGCGACTGGTTTAACGCAGGTTACATCATTATGTGGGGCTCGAACGTACCGCTCACTCGTACCCCTGATGCGCATTTCATGACGGAAGTACGGTATAAAGGAACGAAAACAGTCTCGGTCGCTCCGGATTATGCGGAAAGCGTTGTCCATGCTGACGATTGGATTTCTCCACACCCGGGTACAGACGCAGCTGTTGCACAAGCGATGACTCATGTCATCTTGGATGAATTCTATGAAAAGCGGAAAGAGCCAATGTTTATCGATTACGCAAAACAGTATACGGATATGCCGTTTTTAATCATTTTCGAAGAGCATGAAGGGGGCTATAAAGCGGGGCGGTTTTTGCGAGCGAGCGACATAGGTCAAGAATCTGAGCATGCGGAATGGAAGCCACTCATATTCGATGAAGTGAAAAATGAAGTAATTGTGCCGAACGGAACGATGGGGCAACGTTGGGAAAAAGATACCGATTGGAATTTGATCCTTGAAAATGAAGATGGCACAAAAATTGAACCGGCGATGTCCGTTGTTGACCACGGCGCCGAATGGAAAGAAATCCAGTTCCCTTACTTTGACAATGGCGGCAATGGCGTTTTCACTCGCGCTATTCCAGCGAAGAAAGTGAAGTGTGCTGACGGAACTGAGCGTTACGTTGCAACTGTGTACGACGTCATGATGAGTCAATACGGCATCCAGCGTTCAGGCAGCAAATGGGATGCGAAAGGCTACGATGATGCCGAATCATTTTACACACCTGCATGGCAGGCGAAGGTAACGGGCGTTAAGCCTGAATTGGTCGTTCAAATTGCTCGTGAGTTTGCTCAAAACGCGATCGATACGAACGGAAGATCAATGATTATTATGGGAGCGGGGATCAATCATTGGTTTAATAGCGATACTATCTATCGTTCAATTTTAAACTTAGTGACGCTGACGGCATCCCAAGGAAAAAACGGCGGGGGCTGGGCGCACTACGTTGGTCAGGAGAAATGCCGTCCGATCGAAGGCTGGAGCACAATTGCATTTGCTCGTGATTGGCAAGCACCGCCAAGATTGCAAAATGGAACGTCTTTTTTCTACTTCGCGACTGATCAGTGGAAGTATGAAGAAGGAGGAACGAGTTCGTTATCTTCACCGTTAGGCAAGAAATCCCGTTACGAGCATCCGGCGGATTATAACGTATTGGCTGCAAGATTAGGATGGCTGCCTTCTTATCCGCAATTCAATCGGAACAGCCTTATGCTGACAGAAGAAGCAGCAAAAGCGGGCAAAAAGACAACGAAAGAGATTGTCGATTACACAGTTGAACAATTAACATCAGGCAAGTTGAATTTTGCAATTGAAGACCCGGATGCACCTGAAAACTTCCCAAGATCATTGTTCGTCTGGCGTTCAAACTTAGTGTCCAGTTCGGCAAAAGGGCAAGAGTATTTCATGAAGCATTTATTTGGGGCATCGTCTGGATTGTTGGCAAAGCCAAATGAGGATATGAAGCCGGAAGAAATCGTCTGGCGGGATGAAGTGGAAGGAAAGTTGGATCTGCTTGTAGCACTGGATTTCCGGATGACGACAACACCGTTATATGCAGATCTCGTCCTTCCTGCGGCAACTTGGTATGAAAAAGTCGATTTGTCATCGACTGATATGCACCCATTTGTTCACCCGTTCAATCCGGCTGTCGATCCATTATGGGAATCGCGCTCGGATTGGGATATCTTCCGGTCATTGGCGGAAACGTTCTCACATATGGCGCAAACGTACTTGCCGGGCATTTACAAGGACTTGGTGACAACGCCATTGGGCCATGATTCCGTTCAAGAAATTGCACAACCATATGGAGAAGTGAAAGACTGGAAAAAAGGTGAGGTAGAAGCAATCCCCGGAAAAACAATGCCTAATATGACAATGGTCGAAAGGGATTTTACGAAAGTGTACGACAAATACATTACGTTAGGGCCCCTTTTATCGACTGGAAAAGTTGGTGCACATGGCGTCTCGTTCTCCGTAGCGGAAGAGTATGAAATGATGAAAGCGATCAATGGCATTTATGAAGATGAAACAATAAAGGATGGCTTGCCGAAGCTCTACACTGCGAAAAACGCCGCGGAAGCTATTCTTACACTATCATCCGCAACGAACGGCCGTGTATCGCAACGTGCTTTTGAAGCTGCGGAAAAAGATACGGGAGTAGAGCTGAAAGATATTTCGGCAGATCGTGCAGCGGAGCGTTTCACGTTTGCAAGCATTACCGCACAGCCGAGGGAAGTCATTCCAACACCTGTTTTCAGTGGCTCGAACAAGATGGGTAGACGTTACTCACCATTCACGACAAATATAGAGCGGCTCGTTCCATTCCGAACATTGACGGGAAGGCAGCACTTCTATATTGATCATGAACTGTTCCTTGATTTCGGAGAATCTTTGCCGGTTTATAAGCCGACTTTGCCGCCGATGGTGTTAGGACCAAAAGACAAGCAGATTGTCGGTGGCCAAGATTCACTCGTTTTACGATATTTGACGCCGCATGGTAAATGGAACATCCACTCGACGTATCAAGATAACCAACATATGTTGACGTTATTCCGAGGTGGTCCAACTGTTTGGATTTCAGATCTTGATGCAGCCGAACACGACATCGAAGACAATCAGTGGCTGGAAGTATACAACCGGAACGGCGTCGTGACGGCAAGGGCTGTTATCAGTCATAGAATGCCGAAAGGGACGATGTTCATGTACCACGCACAGGATAAGCATATTCAAGTGCCCGGATCGGAAATTTCGGCAGAGCGTGGAGGAAGCCATAACGCACCTACACGAATTCATATGAAGCCGACGCAAATGGTAGGAGGATATGCACAGCTCAGTTACGGATTCAATTATTACGGGCCGATCGGTAATCAGCGTGATGAATACGTAGCGGTCCGCAAGATGAAGGAGGTAAACTGGCTTGAAAATTAAAGCTCAAGTAGCAATGGTGATGAATTTGGACAAATGCATCGGTTGCCACACGTGTAGCGTTACATGCAAAACAACTTGGACAAATCGGGAAGGCGCGGAATACATGTGGTTCAACAATGTTGAAACGAAGCCTGGAATCGGATATCCAAAACATTGGGAAGATCAGGAAGTCTATAAAGGTGGCTGGGAGCTTGTAAACGGCAAGCTTCAGCTGAAGTCCGGATCCAAAATGTCCAAAATTGCCTTAGGGAAGATTTTCTACAATCCAGATATGCCCGAAATTAAGGATTACTATGAACCTTGGACGTATGATTATGAAAAGCTGACAACCGCGCCAGAACAAGAGCATACACCTGTGGCAAGAGCGAAATCGGTCGTTTCAGGAGAATATATGGACCTCGAATGGGGGCCGAACTGGGAAGATCAATTGGCTGGCGGACATATTACAGGACCGGAAGACCCGAACATTAAAAAAATAGAAGATGACATTAAATTCAATTTTGAACAAGCATTCATGATGTATTTGCCAAGATTGTGCGAACATTGCTTAAATCCAAGTTGTGTCGCGTCCTGCCCTGCAGGGGCCATCTATAAACGCGAAGAGGACGGTATCGTCTTAGTCGATCAGGAGGCATGCCGCGGCTGGCGCTATTGCATGACGGGCTGTCCGTATAAAAAGGTATATTTCAACTGGAAGACGAATAAGGCGGAAAAATGCACATTTTGCTTCCCGAGAATAGAGTCCGGATTGCCAACTGTATGCTCAGAAACTTGCACAGGCAGAATTCGCTACTTAGGCGTTCTATTATATGATGCAGACCGCGTGTTAGAAGCAGCATCAACGCCAAATCCGCAAGACCTTTATAAAGCACAATGTGATTTGTTTTTAGATCCGAATGATCCAGAAGTGATTGAGCAGGCAAGAAAAGACGGCATCTCGGAAGATTGGATTGTAGCTGCACAAAATTCGCCTGTTTACAAGTTGGCGATTGAGTACAAATTAGCTTTTCCATTACATCCAGAATACCGGACATTGCCGATGGTTTGGTACGTGCCACCGCTTAGCCCGATTATGAACTATTTTGAAGGGAAAGATTCAATCAAAAATCCGGATATGATTTTCCCGGCAATCGAAGAAATGCGCATCCCGATCCAATACTTAGCAAATATACTAACTGCGGGCGATACGGAAACTGTGAAGGAAGGATTGCAGCGTATGGCAATGATGCGTGCTTATATGCGTGCCGTATCGTCAGGAAAAGAGTTCGATGAATCAAAATTAGAGCGGGTCGGTTTGACTGCTCGCCAAACGAAGGCGATGTATCGGCTGCTTGCAATCGGTAAGTACGAAGATCGCTTTGTTATCCCGACTTCTCATAAAGAGGGGAGCATGAACGTATACCGCTCACAAGGTTCTACGGGTTATAACGAACAGATGGGTACACACGGTGAGAGCATCTCCAACTCACCAAGCCAATTTGGCTATTCGATGATGGGTGCTGATGGAAGCTGTGATGGCTGTGGACCGATTGCAAAGGGCAAAACAGGCAAGGAAATTTATGAAGAAAACTTCTACGGGGGGATTTGGCGTGATTGATTTAAACCGCCTTTACGATGAAAAAAGCGTCTTCGACTTTTTCGCTCATCATTTGTCCTATCCCGAGAAACAAATTTTCCATCCTGCGGCATTGGAAGAGTCAATTGACTCTTCTGATCCCGCCTATCCGGACGTAAAAAAATATTGGGACGCAATGCATGAATTAAGTCTTGATGATATTAGACAGTTGTATACAGAGACTTTTGATTTCGAGAAGCAGTGCACGCTGTTCATGACTTATGTGAAGTATGAGGATTCGAAAGAACGAGGGCAAATGCTTGCCCGATTGAAAGTTTTATATGAAATGTTCGGTTTGTTGATGCCGGACAATGAGTTATCCGATTTCCTTCCGCTTATGTGTGAGTTCATCTATGCTGCGGATTGGAAAGGAGATCCCCGTGCCCAGCAGAGCTTTGCCATGCTGTTGGCTGTTATGGAGGATGGCTCCTATCATTTGATGAAAGCACTGGAGAAAATTGAGAGCCCTTATTTTTATCTTGTCAAAGGGATGAGGGAGGCATTTAAGGCTTGTATCCAACAGGAGGTTCTTGCCAATGACTAATCAATTTTTATGGGTGATTTTTCCTTACGTATGCATTGCTGTTTTTATTGTCGGACATATTTTTCGCTACCGTCACGATCAGTTTGGCTGGACGGCTAAGTCTAGTGAATTTATTGAGAAGAAACAACTAATGATCGGAAGCCTTCTTTTCCATGTAGGCATCATACCGGTTATTTTGGGGCATGTTGCAGGACTTGGTATTCCGAAAGAGTGGACACGTGCAATTGGCATTAGCGACCATATGTACCATATGGGTGCTGTTTGGGGAGGCGGCTTTTTTGGAGTTGTCACACTTGCGGGGATGTTCATTTTAACTGCAAGGAGATTTTCGAACAAAAATGTCCGGAAATTGTCTTCGACATCGGATTTAATTGTCAACTCATTGCTTCTCTTTATCGTTTTTATCGGTGTTTACAGTTCTCTCGTGACGAATAATGTAAATCCGGGATTCGATTATCGCGATTCGATTTCCGTCTGGTTCCGTTCTTTGCTCATTTTCCGACCGGATGCAGGATATATGGCGTCCGTTCCACTACCATTTAAAATGCATATTTTAAGCGGTTTCCTTATTTTTGCTATGTGGCCGTTCACAAGACTTGTCCACGTATGGAGCGTACCATTGAATTATGCGGGAAGGAGCTATATTCTTTATAGAAGGTCGCCCGCTAAAGCGACTAGAAGATAAGGTATTTTCAATGAGGAGAAATGGCTTATGAACGAGTGGGCAAATGTTAATTTTCAAGGGGAATTGGAGCGGATCCAGCAATCCTTTGGCTTTGATTTTGTTGGAATCGCGCTAATACAGTCGCCGGATCGGAATTTTGAATTGAGATGGACGAATGTAGTGGGCAATCGGAGTGAGCGTTATCGGCGAATTGTTTTACAATCGGGAAAAGGAGTCGCCGGTTTGGTGTTCAAAACAGGAAAACCAATCTATGTTGGAGATGCTGAGACGGATTTGAGTCCGGACGATCTGTTCAATTATCCAATCATCATGACGGAAAAATTGAAAAGCTTCGGTGCAGTACCGCTTTATAAGTACAATCGGGTGAAAGGTGTATTGCTCGTTGGATTCCGGGCGAAACGAAAACTGACAGAAACGATTTTCGAGCAATTCAAGGAGACAATCAAAGACGGCTTTGGCCCATTTTATGACAAGGAGATGGTGAAAGAATGAAGCGGAACGGTGAAAGCAGCGTCATGAATTTATTGACAAAGCTATACGCTAATTCAGACGAAATCATCTTCTTTTTTGATCGCGATGGCAAGGTTTTATCAATGAATCGGGCAGCTGAGGAAATTTTGGCGGATGATGTTTATGAGCAGATGATGGCGGGAAGCACGAAAGCGATTTGCCGTACATGCAAAGGGTATACGAGTACAGATGAATTGCAGACGTGCCTATCCTGTTATATGTCGAATCCGGAAGAAGATATTAGCTCTTTCCAAGTATATTTCGATACGAAAGGGAAAGGGGTCATCCCTTATTCGGCAAGCATCCAGACGATAGATCCTGAAACAGGCATCCGTGTGTTCATGTTAAGGGACTTGACGCGCCAATATAAGACGCAAGAAGAGCTAAATCAGAAGTTGATGATGAAGCAGATCATTAAGGCGCAGGAAAATGAGCGAAAGCGTATTTCCCGAGAGCTCCATGATAGTGTAGCGCAAGAAATGCTTAGCTCACTCGTTGATTTGCGAGTTTTGAAATATATGAATGTAGAAGCAGACGTACTGAAAAAACTTCAACAAGCAGAAGGCTCTCTTATGCGATTGTTGGACGACATTCGCCATATGTCCGTGGAACTGAGGCCGGCAACGCTTGATGATCTTGGATTGATGGCCGCATTTCGGACCCATTTTAAGTGGATAGAGAAAAACTATGGAGTTGTCGTTCATTTCAATCCGGAGCTTGAAGCGAAACGTTATAACGGAGAAGTTGAAACGGTTGTCTATCGAGTTTGCCAGGAGGCAGTTTTGAATGCGCTGAAATATGCCGGAGTAGATGAAATTGTCGTTAGGTTGTACGAGGCGGATCATATGCTCCATTTACTTGTCATAGATGAGGGAGTAGGATTCGAGATTGACAATAATGCCCCTAAAGGGACAGGTTTGGGACTTTATGGCATGAAGGAACGAGCTGATTTAGTGGAGGCAAATTTGCAAATCCGTTCGGAAATTGGTAAAGGAACGATTGTGCAGTTGGATGTTCCTTTGCGATAGCAAATGCCGATCGATAGTTAAATAGGTTCTTAATAAATGCTGGGCTGACTAAATGAATTTGAAGGAGAATAAAAGAGTGAAGATCATTATCGCTGACGATCATGCAGTCGTTCGCAGTGGTTTCATGCATATTTTGAACTTTCAAAGTGACATGGATGTCGTGGCGACCGCGGCGGATGGACTAGAGGCATATGACCAAGTTGCCAAGCACCGGCCGGACATACTGCTAATGGATTTAAGCATGCCACCCGGCGAAAGCGGTCTCATTGCGACAGGGAAAATTAGAGAGGATTTTCCTGAAACAAAAATTGTTATTTTAACGATGTATGATGACGAAGAATATTTATTCCATGTCCTAAAAAACGGGGCTTCGGGCTATGTCCTAAAAAACTCCCCCGACGAAGAGCTGCTAAAGGCAATCAGGACTGTTTACGACGGAGGCACTTACATCCATCCATCGATGGCCACCTCCCTCGTACGACAATTCGTAACGAAGGATGATAAGGAAATCGAGACGGACCCTTATAAAATCCTCTCCCGACGCGAAATTGAAATTTTACCTTTAGTTGCGAAGGGCTATGGCAATAAAGAGATAGCCGAAATGCTATACATTTCTGTGAAAACTGTAGAGGCTCATAAGTCGAAAATTATGGAAAAACTCAATTTGAAAAGCAGGCCGGAACTTGTGGAATATGCGTTGAGAAAGAAGTTCCTGAACTTCTGAAAGAGGTGTTTCAGTTTGACGACGGAAAATACAGTTCAATTTGATTTGCCCGCATTGCGGGTATTAGAGAACGAACACCAATACTTGTCCTATTTAATGGATCAATGGCATCCGATCGTCTTAGGATTTGAAAGGTATATTTATACAGAAGAGGAGGCCCGCGAAGCATTATCAACATTGCGGCGGCTCATCGTCGACTTCATTGAGCCTTTCAAAAACCATACAGACAAAGAGGAAGAGTTCTTATTTCCAATGCTATCCAAATACATCGGAGACGAGCAAGGCCCAGTTCTTGCGGTCGAGGAAGAACATGAAGAAATCGATGCCTACATCGGACATTTCCTCCACCACACAATGGGCGACTTGCAGGAACTCACGTTGCAAGACATGAAAGACGTCGTAAAGGACGCAGGCGAAGCATTCGAAGTCATTACCGTACACTTCGTCAAAGAGCAATCGATCATCTTTCCGATGGTCATAAACATTTTACGAATCCAAGAACAAGACCAGTTATTTGAAGAATTGTATACACCGATTGTTGAGATAGGTAAGTAAAATGCTATGATTCATTCATTTGAGCATTATCGGGAAAAGAATTTCTTAGTCAAGATGATCTATTAATGAGTGGATTGAAGTGGAAAGCGGCGAAAGGCCAAGCTCTGCCACAAGCTTCGCATTTGTTTGCAACAGTCGTTCTTCTTTACGTCTTTTCCAGCTGTACCTTGAAAGGGGCGAAGCGGCTCGGTGCTTGCACGCGGAAAACGTCCGCCGGGAACGGAAATTAATAGTATTCGATCTTGTTGTAAAAACAAGTGATTCATTATAATTACTCACTACTTTCAGAATGGACTGATCGACATGATAAAAAAAGCGCAGTTGCCATTACAGACAGCCAACTTAGTCATTGGCTTCATGGTATGGGTATTATTATCCTCCTTATTGCCTTTCATTACCGAAGACATATCCATACCGCCTGAAAGATTAGCGATAGTAACAGCTGTACCCGTAGTGTTAGGTTCTGTTTTGCGTATTCCGTTAGGCTATTATGCAAACATTTTAGGAGCAAGAATTATATTCATCATCAGCTTCATCTTGCTTCTCTTTCCAGTGTACTACATAAGTGAAACATCCTCATTCACCGGATTAATTATCGGTGGTACGTTCCTTGGAATCGGGGGAGCAATCTTCTCAGTAGGGGTAACGTCGCTGCCAAAATACTATCCAAAAGAGAAGCATGGTCTCGTAAACGGCATTTACGGGATGGGGAATATCGGAACCGCCGTATCGACATTTGCCGCTCCTGTAGTTGCAACGCAAATTGGCTGGTCGATGACTGTCAAGCTATACCTTATCCTATTGTTAGTGTTTGCTGCTTTAAACTTCATTCTCGGAGATCGCCAAGAAGTGAAAGTGAAGACGCCGATCGTCGAGCAGATTAAAGGTGTCTATAAAAATGAAAAGCTTTGGTTTTTCTCGCTGTTCTATTTCATCACTTTCGGTTCGTTCGTCGCGTTTACAGTTTTCCTTCCGAACTTCTTAGTAACGTATTTCGAACTGGAAAAAGTGGACGCTGGAATGCGGACAGCTGGCTTCATAGTCGTTGCAACATTATTGCGTCCGGTAGGCGGATGGCTTGCCGATAAATTCCAACCTTTGTTCCTCCTAATGGGCTGCTTTGCAGGCTTGACGATTGCTGCCATTTTATTAGCGTTTTCACCGGAGATCGGCCTATACACAATTGGCAGTATGCTTATCGCAACAACTGCTGGAATTGGAAATGGCGTCATATTCAAGTTAGTGCCCTTCTATTTTAATAAGCAAGCCGGAATCGTCAATGGGATTGTCTCAATGATGGGAGGGCTTGGCGGATTTTTTCCTCCGTTGCTTCTTTCGACAATCCACTCAATGACAGGTTCTTACTCTATCGGATTTATGGCATTTTCACAGGTGGCACTCGTCAGCCTCGTATTCGTTGTCTGGCTTTACTACATGGACCGTGTTGCATTAGCGAAAGATGTTTTCGACTCAACGGGCCAAGGAATTTTAGTAACAGATGATAAAGGAAAGATTTTATCGGTCAACCCTGCATTTACGCAATTGACAGGTTATACTGAAGAGGAAGTTATCGGCAGCAACCCGAACCTTCTAAGTTCGGGAAGGCAATCGAAGCAATTTTACACGACGATGTGGAGCATTATTGGAGAACAAGGTGCATGGCAAGGTGAAATATGGAATAAGAAGAAAAACGGCGAAGAGTATTTGGAATTGCTGACGATCAATGAAGTGCGAAACAGTTCCGGAGAAATCGAGCGTTATGTCGGAACTTTCAGCGATATTACACCTTCGCATGAAGAGGGCAGACGATCATAACGATCGGAAGCCCTCGCTTCATTTGAAAAATGAACGGATGTGTGCGAATTGGACAATAGATATTCACGGCAAACACTTTTCAAACCGATCGGGGAAAAAGGACAGAAAAAATTAGGAAAAGCGCATGTTGTCATAATCGGCTGTGGCGCTTTAGGATCGCCGATTGCAGAAACACTCGTAAGGGCTGGAGTTGGCAAGCTGACAATCGCGGATAGAGACTATGTCGAAGCTTCCAACTTGCAAAGGCAACAGTTATTCACGGAGCAGGACGCAATAGAACAAATACCGAAAGTCGTCGCTGCGGAGCGTAGATTAAAGGCGATTCGGCAAGATGTCCAGCTTCGTATGATACTTGATCATGTTGATGGGCCGTTGCTTGAGTCGATTGTCGAGGACGCAGATTTGATAATGGATGCAACAGATAATTTTGAGACAAGGCTTTTAATGAATGACATGGCTTGGAAAAAAGGGATTCCATGGATTCACGGTGCATGTGTCGGAAGTTCGGGGACTGTCTTTTCTTTCATTCCCGGAAAAACCCCTTGTTTTCGATGTTTGTTGCCTTCACTTCCCTCTGTGAATGAAACATGCGACACTGCAGGCATTATTGCGCCAGCAGTGCAAATTGTTGCTGCGAGGCAAACTGCAGAAGCGCTTAAATTTCTGACCGGTAATGAAGAGGCCATGATGACGAAGCTACTCCACTTCGATGTTTGGAATACTACGCAAGTAGAGGCAGGAATTTCGAGGCTTCAAAAAGAGAACTGCGCCACTTGCGGCGAAGCACCGACATATCCTGCGATCTATGAACCGGAGGAAACAGACTACGCTGTTCTTTGTGGTAGAAATGCAGTCCAAGTTGTGCCAGATCGTGATAGAACATTAACGATTCAGGATGGAGTGCGAATTGCTGAACAATTAAATATGCCGTATAAAGAGACACCGTTTTTCGTAGAGTTCCAAGCAGAAGGCTACCGTTATGTTTTGTTCGGCAATGGCAGATTGCTTATACATGGATTGAAGGATAGGCAAGAGGGAAGGAAGCTTTACCATCAATATTTCGGTTAACTTTAGGCAACAACAATGAAAAAAGGAGGAGCATCATTGTCTCATTTAGAGAATACGGTGAAAAAGCCGGTTGCTATTTGTATCTTAACGGTAAGTGATACGCGCACGATGGAGAACGATAAAAGCGGCGCGACGATTAAGCGGATGGCTGAAGCAGAGGGACATTCGATCGTAGACTATCGAATTTCCACAGATGATCCGTCACAAATTAGCAAACACCTACAAGAATGGCTGAAGCAGTCTACAGTAGAAGCAATCATTTTGACTGGCGGTACGGGCATTAGTCATCGGGATCAGACGATTGAAACGGTAACTCCGTATTTTACGAAGCCTTTGGATGGTTTTGGAGAGCTGTTCAGGTTTTTAAGCTATTCGGAGGATGTCGGATCGAAGGCGCTTTTGAGCCGGGCTGTTGCGGGTGCAATCCATGAGAAAGTTTTATTCGCATTGCCCGGCTCTTCGAAAGCGGTTGAATTAGGCATGAGGAAATTAATATTGCCTGAGCTGCACCATATTGTGCGTGAACTGACGAAGCATTTGGACTGATCGATTAAGTTGTCCGCTCAAAATCGCCATTTTTGCCTCCGGTTTTCTTTTGTAGCATCGTTTGGCCAATGACCATTTCTTTGCCGGCAGCTTTGCACATATCGTATATCGTAAGGGCGGCCGCAGTAGCAGCGGTTAGCGCTTCCATTTCGACACCGGTGACACCTTTCGTCTTCACTTCGGCTTGTATAAGCACTTCATAATGATTGGATGTTTCATCTATGTTCCACTCAAAATGGACATCTACGCCTGTAAGTGGAATCGGATGGCACATCGGAATGATAGAGGATGTATTTTTCGCTGCCATAATAGCAGCGACTTGCGCGACGGCAAAAACATCACCTTTTTTATTTGTCCCTTCGGTAATTTGCGAATGGATATCTTGATTGACGATAATGGAAGAAGTGGCGATCGCTGTTCTCGTCGTTACCGCTTTATCGGAAACGTCGACCATTTTAGCCCTTCCTTGTTCATTGAAATGCGTTAGTTCAGACACTAGATTCATCCCCTTTAAGTATTTGGTTCAAGAAGCAGTTCGGAAATCAACATGCGCTTATTGGAGCTGGTGCTCGGCACTTGTTCATTAAATTATATCAGAAGATGGGAGTCGATTCGCTTGGTGGAAATGAGAAAACCGATTCCGGTCGATGAGGCAGTTCGTGCAGTGATGGAACATGCTTCATCTACTGGAATAGAAACGGTTAAATTGGATGAAGCGTATGGAAGGGTGCTTGCAGAGCCGATCATAGCTAAACACGATGTACCGCCTTTTGATCGATCGCCGTATGATGGGTTTGCAATTCGGTCAGTAGATTCAGCCGGTGCATCCGGTAACAATCGGGTTCCTTTTTCAGTCATTGGAGAAATAGGAGCCGGCCAAGTTGCGCAAAAGCCGATCGGTGAAAAGGAAGCATATCGAATTATGACGGGGGCACAATTGCCTGAAGATGCAGATACAGTCGTCATGTTTGAACAAACGACCGAGCTGGATGGCGGTTTTACAATAAGAAAGCCGTTTGAAGCAGGGGAGAATGTTTCGTTCAAGGGAGAGGACGCAAAAGAAGGCGAGTTGCTTATTGAAGCTGGCTCATTGATCCATCCAGGGACGGTCGCGTTGTTGGCTACGTTTGGCTATGCACAACTTACAGTCGGGAAGAGGCCGGTCGCTGGCATACTCTCAACAGGAACGGAATTGTTGGATGTAGCAGATGAATTAGTTCCTGGGAAAATTCGCAACTCGAACGGCCCGATGATTGAAGCGCAGTTAAAAAGGATGGGGATTGAATGCCGTTCCTACGGGATGGCAGCGGATGAGTTGGATACATGTACGGCAATTGTCGAGCAGGCGTTAAGCGAAGTGGATTTCATTATTACAACAGGTGGCGTATCTGTCGGAGATTACGACTATTTACCTGCGATTTATGAGCGGCTTGGTGCAACCGTGCTGTTCAATAAAGTAGCGATGCGTCCTGGTAGCGTGACGACTGTGGCTGTTTTGAATGGCAAGTTGCTGTTCGGTTTATCCGGCAATCCATCTGCTTGCTTCACTGGGTTTGAATTGTTTGTAAGGCCTGCAATTCTAAAGATGATGGGCTGCAATGCGCCTTACATGCCTAAGATGTCAGCGGTTCTATGGGAGGACTTTACGAAACCGAATCCGTTCACGCGTTTTATCCGTGCAACGTGGGAATTTAGAGATGGGAAGGTAATCGCATTGCCCGCGGGATTCAATAAGTCGAATGCCGTCTCCTCAATTGCGAGAGGGAATTGCTTAATCGTTTTGCCAAGTGGAACGAGAGGATATGAGAAAGGCGCTGTCGTTGATCTTTTGCTTATCGGAAGTGAGACTGGCGTTCAGGAGTGGACAGTATGAAGACCCTCCATATCGTCGGCTATAAAAATAGCGGAAAGACGACGTTAATTGCGCGGTGGGTCCGTTTATTGAAGGAAAGAGGTTTATCCGTCTCCGTTTTGAAACATCACGGCCACGGGGGGAAACCACAAATGCCTGATGGAAACACTGACACGATGCAATTTTTGTATGAAGGTGCCGATGCGGCAGCAGTAGCCGGCGGAGGGGCAGTGCAATTCATTTGGAATGAAGAGCCTAATTTCCATAAGCTGAAGGAAATCGCTTCGATCGGTAAACCAGATGTTTTATTAATTGAAGGATATAAACAGGAAAAAGGAGATAAAGTGCTGCTGCTGCGGGACAGATCAGATTGGGAGACGCTTTGTGATCTAGAGGGGATTCGCTTGTTAGTCGGATGTCCCGAAATAGCAGGTGAAGTGAGCCATATTCGAAGCAGAGAAGAAATTGAGGCAATCGATTGTTGGTTTTTAGAGTGGATTGGAAAGGATGATAGCAATGAAACCGTTTGAAATAGTAGAAGAACCGATTGATATTCAAAAATATGCGGATTATGTGTTGCATCCGTCTGCGGGAGCCGTCACGATTTTCACTGGCAATGTCCGTGAATGGACGCATGGTGTACGAACGCTCTACTTGTCGTATGAGGCATACGTTCCGATGGCTGAAAAGAAATTGGCGGAGATCGGCAAGGAAATGGAAGAGAAGTGGCCAGGTATCCGTGTGGCAATTGCCCACCGGATCGGGGAACTGCAAATTTCTGACATCGCTGTCGTCATAGCTGTTGCCTCTCCTCATAGGAAGTCCGCTTACGAGGCGAATGAGTATGCGATCGATCGAATAAAAGAAGTTGTGCCTATATGGAAGAAAGAAATTTGGGAAGACGGCGAAGAATGGATTGGTTCACAGAAAAAATATCCTGAAAGTGGGGTTACGCAACAATGATTAAGCTGCATTATTTTGCGCGGTTAAGGGAATTGACAGGAAAAGGCGAAGAAATGTTGGAACGGGATGAAATAACGGTTCGAGAATTGTTGGAATGGGCAGAAACGACATATCCCGGCTTTGGTGCTGATTATGTCCAAGTCGCTGTCAATGAAGAGTATACATTATTGGATGACATCATTCAGTCCGGTGATGTTTGTGCGTTCATTCCTCCAGTGAGTGGAGGCTAATGAAGACTGCCGGCATTCTTTTAGCAGGCGGTTTGTCAAGACGATTTGGTTCTCCAAAGGCTTTTGCATCGTGGCAAGGCCGTCAATTTTATGAACGTTCAATTGATGCGATTGGGCAGCTTTGCGAAGAACTTGTTATCGTTACGCGACAAGAATTGGTCGATCGATTTCCAAAAGAGCTCCACGTAGTGACGGATATTGAGCCATTCGTCGGAGATGGCCCACTAGCAGGGATATTATCCGGAATGGAAGCTATTGAAGCAGATCGTTACATCGTCTTGCCTTGCGACATGCCATTCACAACAGAAGAGGTCATGAGAGAATTAATAAGACGGCATCATGGTGGTGTAACTGCCGTCGAAGTAGATGGAAAACGCCACCCGCTCTGTTCGATTTGGGATGCTTCTGTTAAGAAAGGGCTTCGAAACGCACTTGAAAATGGCCAGCGAAGAGTAATGATTGTCCAAGAAAATCATGGCGTTCGATGGATAGATGGCCACGAATTGACGAAAAATGCTCGAATATCATTTGAGAATGTAAATACACCGGACATCTTGGAGAGGAGCTGAGGAAAGATGAATCCGATTGTTGATAAATTAGGGCGCCCGATTAGAGATCTCAGAATCTCGGTGACGGACCGCTGTAATTTCCGTTGCACGTACTGTATGCCGAAGGAGATTTTCGGAGATGATTACGTGTTTTTGCCGAGGAGTGAGCTATTGTCATTCGAGGAGATTGAGCGCTTTGCACGGTTGTTTGCTTCTTTAGGCGTGAAGAAGCTTCGGGTAACCGGCGGAGAACCGCTCATGAGACGCAATATGCCGGAATTGATTGCGAAGTTGACGTCGGTCGACGGTATTGAGGATATCGGATTGACGACGAATGGCGTATTGTTGGGACAGTATGCGCAACCGTTGTATGATGCAGGTTTGCGCCGATTGAATATGAGCCTCGATGCATTGGATCCTCAAATTTTTGGCGAAATGAACGGCAGGGGCATTAAACCGGGTCTAATCCTCTCCAATATCGATCGGGCTAAAGAGATCGGTTTTACGATCAAAATTAATATGGTCGTGAAAAAGGGCGTAAATGAAAGTGAAATTTTACCAATGGCTTCCTACTTTAAAGAGCGGGGCATTAGTTTACGGTTTATCGAATTTATGGATGTCGGCAATGACAACGGGTGGAGCTTTGATAGCGTTGTGACGAAACAAGAAATCTATGGCATGCTGAAGGGTCAATACGAACTGGAGCCTACGGAAGAAGCATATTTCGGGGAAGTTGCCAAGCGTTATCGTTATGTGGATAATGGGGCAGAAGTAGGTTTCATTACATCGGTATCGGAATCATTTTGCTCATCATGCACGCGCGCAAGATTGTCTTCTGACGGAAAGCTTTACACTTGCTTGTTTGCTTCAGAAGGGTTTGATTTGCGAGAGCTGGTCCGCGGCGGTAAAACAGATGAGGAACTGCTGCAGGAAATTATCGCGGTATGGGAACGGAGAGGAGATCGTTATTCTGACGAACGGACAGAACAGACGGTGAAAAATAAAAAGAAAATTAATATGAGTTATATTGGCGGTTGAAGAAAGACGGTATTGAAATTAAAAAAACTGAACCCAAGCATGCATTGAGATAAGCATGCTTGGGTATTTTTGTTTTTAATCGCGATACCCGACGTTCGCCCGAACAGTAACTTCGGCATATTTCTTCTCGTCGGTGCTTTTTGATAGCAGCGTTCCTACAATCCCACCTATAAATCCAAGCGGAACAGAAATAATTGCCGGATTTGTTAGTGGGAAAATTGGGTCTCCTACGAAAATTGCAGCCCCTTCAACCGGAGATAAGACATTAGGGCTCAAAGCAACGAGTATCAAAGACGAGACAAGACCAGAGATCATTGCTGTCATTGCACCTGCTGTGTTGAAGCGTTTCCAATAAATCGTATAAAGAATGACTGGCAAGTTTGCGCTTGCCGCAACACAGAATGCAAGGGAAACAAGGAATGCAACATTCATTGATTGTGCAAATAGTGCTAACAAGATGGAGAAGACGGATACCCAAAGTGATGCCTGGCGAGCAGCTTTAATCTGTTGTTTCTCAGTAATATTTCCTTTTTTAATAATTTGACCGTAAATATCATGCGCAAATGCAGAAGCTCCTGTTAAAACAAGTCCTGCAACGACAGCTAAAATGGTGGCGAAAGCAACCGCAGAAACGAATGACATGAGCAAGTCCCCACCTAATGCTTCTGCCAATAGTGGTGCAGCCATGTTTCCTGCAGCATTTGCTCCGACGATGACATCATGTCCAACGAAAGCAGCAGCGCCGAAGCCTAAGAAGATCGTTAAAATGTAGAAAATACCAACGATCCAAGTTGCAGTGACAACCGAGCTGCGTGCTGTTTTCGCATCTTTTACGGTAAAGAAGCGCATAAGAATATGCGGAAGGCCTGCAGTTCCTAACACTAACGCAATCATGAGCGAAATCGTATCAAGCGGAACTGTGTACTTCAATCCTGGTTGAAGGAATGCCTCACCGTGCTCGGTAGCGGTTTTCATTTCTGTAAACATATGTGCAATATTGAAATCAAAACGTGCGAATACAAGAACTGCGATAATGACAGTTCCGAGCATAAGCAATACAGCTTTGACAATTTGAACCCAGCTTGTCGCTGTCATTCCGCCAAATAATACATAGATAGTCATCATGACACCGACAATTAGAACGGCAATCCAATAATCGATGCCGAATAATAATTGAATGAGTGCGCCTGCTCCAACAAGTTGAGCAATCATATAAAAGACAACAATTGTAATGGTGCTAAGTGCGGCCGCGGCGCGGACTTTTTTTGCATCGAAACGGGAGTTGATCATATCCGCCAGCGTATACTTGCCAAGATTCCGCAACGGTTCTGCTACTAAGAACATAACGACCAAGTAGGCAATTAGAAAACCGATGCTGTAGAAGAAACCATCAAAACCGAATAATGCAATCATTCCTGCAATCCCAAGGAAAGAGGCTGCCGATAAATAGTCCCCTGCGATTGCTAAACCATTTTGCCATCCGGTTAATCCGCCGCCCGCTGTGTAAAATTCTCCGGCAGTTTTTGTTCTTTTTGCTGCATAGTAAGTAATGAACAAAGTTAGTATAACGATTGATAGAAATAGAATGATCACTGTGGGGCTCATCGGCTTTCCTCCTTGATTTCCGATTCGATGATGTCATTTGCATCTTTATCGAATGATTGAAATTTTTTCACGTAAACGATGCAAAGCACCCATGCCATAATAAATTGTGCAGTAGCATAAATCCACGCCCAAGAAATGTCACCGATTGCTGTCTTTTCAAGGATGTTTGTGTAAGAAGTTAAAATGGGTAGCATGAAGTAAAAAATAAGAAAAAAGATACTCATTGGAACGATGAACTTGGCTTTTTTAGAGGTTAACGCCTTAAATTTTTGACTTGCCGCGACTTTTTCAAAATTGACCCCACTTTGTGACGTTGTAATGTTCGAGTCTGTTTGTTGAGCAATTGACTCATTCTCTTTGTAAACGCTTTCAACTTTCAAGAATAATACGCCCCCTTTTAATGACAAAATGTTCAAAAAGATGTGTATAGTCTACCTCTTTTAAACGAAATATTCAAAAGTTTTTTTCTCCTTATATCTAGAATGGTTCTTTAGTCTCTCAATTTCATAGTCTGTATTTAGTCTATTAGAGTAGAGGAGGAACAGGCGATAGATTTATTTCATAAAATAGTTTACGTAAACAGTTTTGCTCTTTAAATAAAAAATCCGACCATTTCCCTCCGCATTGACGTTTTTAAAAATGAGCTGTATGCTAGTTCGGAAAGAGCGACAAAACAAGTTCTGTGGATGAGATCTGTCCGTTTTGCCGATAAGTTAGAGAAAGTAGGCGATATGAATGAAAAGGATCATTCAACTCATCTTCATCTTCCTATTCTATTTTCTTGGTGAAGGAATACAACGATGGACTGGATTGCCCATTCCAGGCAGTATGATCGGTTTATTACTGTTGTTGATTTTTTTAATAGTATTCAAGGATGCCAGTGTAAGCACTCATACTGAAGGAGCGCAAATTTTAGTTCGGCATTTTACATTATTTTTTATCCCTGCAACCGTTGGGATTATTTTGTATTTGAATTTATTTAAAACGTGGAATGCGGTTTCAGTGCTAACAACAATGATGAGCAGTTTTCTGACGATTGCAGTGACTGCATTTAGTGTACAATGGTTCATCCGAAGGAGGGAGAGCCGATGAGTTCCGTTTGGATATGGCTATTCGGATTGTTGATTACAGCGGGAACTTATTGGGGAGCGCTTAAGCTTTATGCCGTGTACCATAAGCCATTTATGATGCCATTGATTCCTTCGACGATCGTAATTATTCTTTTTCTTTTACTTTTTAACATTCCGTATGACCAATATATGAAAGGAGCTGAAGTATGGAATTTTTTATTAGGTCCTGCTGTTGTTGCACTGGCATATCCGCTGTATTTTAATTTGCCGACTGTGAAAAAGTTTTTATGGCCTATTTTATTTGGTGTCATTGGAGGAGCGGCGTTTGGCTTATTCAGCGGATATTATTTAAGTTTACTTTTTCAAGTCGACCCGGAAGTTGCGCGTTCCATCATACCGAAAAATGCAACTACGCCAATTGCGATTGAAATATCCAAGTCAATCGGGGGAATCCCATCGTTGACTGTCGTGTATGTGATGGTGACAGGTATTTTTGGAGCAGTGTTTGGTGTACCGATATTGAATTTTTTGAAGGTTTTCCATCCGGTTGCAAGGGGATTGTCAATCGGTATTGCCTCCCACGGAATCGGTACAGCGAAAATGTTTGAAATGAGTAACGAAGAAGGTTCGATAAGTACAGTCGCGTATATATTAACCGCAATTTTCATAACGTTTTTATGCCCGTTACTTTTTTAAAGGAAGTGCTTTGCATCTGTTTTTTGATGCGAGGCATTTTTATAAGTCGTGTATCTCTTCCATGAATTAATTGCTGGATGACAGAATTGTGATACTATTTTAGTAGTGTAGGATTTATCTCTCTTTTTATTCGCACGATGAGGCGAGTTAAGTGCATTCGATCATATGATGTATGTGAGGATGGAAGGGCTTTATGCGTGGGGAATAAGGGTTTAAACGTTTTGCGGGGGGTATGAGTTTGTGATTGTAGTTTATTCCTTTATTGGGGGATTTATGAGCTTGGACTTGGGTTCTGGCGTTTGTAGAATAAATGATGCCTTCAATGAAGGGAAGCCATCCTGCTGATTGGATGGCTTCGTGTTATTGTTTTTCCATGAAGGAGGCGATTGCCTCGTTGACGAAATAGGCGCCTAATTTTTGTGTGCGGCCATTTTCATCGACGGCAGGATTCACTTCGCTTATGTCGAATGAAACCGTCTTTGGGTGTCCGGCAACTTTTCGTATGATCGTACGGACTATTAAAGGGGATAGACCGAACGGTGACGGGGCACTGACGCCAGGTGCGAATGCGGCATTTACTACGTCTGTGCATAATGTGAGCAATACTGCATCTTGTTGTTCGATGAATTCTTCCAATGTAGTAAGGACGTTATCTAGATTGCTGTCAGTCATACGATCTTCGTACTCATAGAGCACTCCTAATTTATCTGCTCGATCGAATAGTTCTTGCGTATTGCCAAATCGTTGAATGCCGGCGACGAAATAGTTCGCATGTTCGTCATGCTCCAATATTTGCCTGAACATTGTCCCGGATGAAGGCTGCTCGTCATACGGCCGCAAGTCAAAATGGGCATCGATATTGACGATTCCAATCGAAGCATTTTGTCCAAATGCATCGCGGATGCCTAAATAATGGCCATAAGCAGTTTCATGCCCTCCGCCTAATATAATCGGCGTTGCACCGGAGGATAAGATCGTACTAACGGCATGTCCTAAGTTTTGCTGGGCTGTTTCCATGTCGCCGTCCGTGCAGGAAATGGTACCTGTATCGAGCAGTTTTTTTGATTCGGGAAATTTCCAAGGAAGCTTTGCCAATTCAGTTCTCAAAGCGTCGGGGGCTTTCGCTGCGCCTAATCTTCCTTTATTGCGACGGACACCTTCTTCACAGGAGAACCCTATAATTGCACAAGTTTCATTGCAATGTTTTAGCTGATCAAGCGGTGCGAGTTCGACAATTTGATGGTAGCGGAAGCTTGCCCGGTCATCTGCATCATCGATTCTGCCTGTCCAAACGGATTGGTTAAATTCCAATTCAATCATCCTTTCTGCAAGACTCCTATATTTCAGTATATAGTTTGGATTCGAAAAATTACAATAGAACGATAGAAAAGGGGTGGCAGTCCATGCATGTAGCTTTGCTCATCCAAGATCCGCTTGAAGCACAAGGGTTGAAATGGCTTCTTACATCGCAATGGAACGATGTGACTGTAGAAATTGTGGAACCAATAGACATTTTAAAAGACGCCTATTTGTGCATTATTGATATGCATTATGTGATGTCGGGAGAAGTGGAGCCACCGGAACATATTCATTGGATCGGCATATCGTCTGATCGGACTTTTCAAACAGTCTATAAGGCGCTTTCATGCAAGGCGGAGGATGTGCTGTTTCGGCCGTTTCAACCGGAGCGTTTATTGAAACAAGTGCAGCAAATGAGGTTTCGATGGAGAAATGAGTCAGAGCAATTAAGAGGCCAAGCATCGTCAAATGAAGAGATGGTTTCTTATGAAGATTTGCTTGTAGGAAATGCTGTTCCGGATAGGCCGGTGACAGTCAGTTTGATTGCACCGTCACAAATTGATGAAATTTCTAATCTCGTCCGTGAAATGAAGAATTTCGATTTCCCGGATCGTTACCGCGTTTTTCCGTTTTCCGATTTTTTGTTTACGATTCATTATTCGCAGGAAGAGGAGCCATTGAGGGAAGCTTACAGCATATTTTTTTCAAATTATAAACGTCAGTCGGATGCTTTATTGACGATTTATTTGCATACAGATAACGGTCAGAGTAATTATCGTGACCTTTATCAAAAGTTGCGCAAGGTGCAAGAAGGAATTTTCTATGACGGATACGATATTTTGTCAATTGTGAAAGAAGAGCTTAAATGGCGTGAAATGGATCCGTTTTTATCTCCATCAGAACAAGAACGATGGGTGGAAATGTTAGAAAAGAGACAGGCTGTTCAAATACGTGAATGGATGGAGAAGGATTTTTTAGCACTATCACCGCCCTTCCCGGATCCTGAAATGATACGTGTGCGATTGACGAGCATTTTAGCGCAAATCAGGAGGTATATGATTGCTCATGCTTATCAGACGCCTTCATTGGAAGCTGCATATCATTCCCTTTTTGAAACGATTATTCGGGAGAGGGTTATGTACCAAATTATCCAGCTGTTCCTATCGTTTGTAAATAAGCTTTTAGAACAGTCGGAACAACAGGCTGCCAATGAAAACCGAATCGTTGATAAAGTACGGGAGCTTATGAAGGAGAATTTTCGGAATGCTTCATGGGGGATGGAAGCTTGTGCTGAAGAATTGGATATTCATAAAAACACATTGAGCCGAAAGTATTCGACAGAAGCAGGTGAATCATTTAGCAAGTCGTTATTGAAAATAAAATTAAATGAAGCGGAAAGACTTTTGAAAAAAACGGATCTGTCCATCGAGGAAGTCTCCCGGGCGGCAGGTTTCACTTATGCAACCTACTTTAGCAAATGCTTCAAAGAGGAAAATGGCATGGCTCCTTATCGTTATCGAAAATTGCAAGGCAGCAGAAAAAAATAACGAATTTAAGCGTAACGGCGATCATTCGTCTGTTATGCTTTTTTGTTTGGAACGTTAAATATATTGAAGAAAAGTATAATTCATAGATGGAAAGAATGAAAAAAGAGTTGCAAAAATATAAAAAAGAGAAAAATGTATAAAATGTTCTCTGAATCTTTCCTATAGAATGAAAGTAAGGAAAGGGAGGTAGTTGAAATGAAAGCGGATACAATGGAGAAGGTTGTTCAATACAGAGGTACTGAATTGCATACGAAAGGCTGGCAGCAGGAAGCTGCATTAAGGATGTTAATGAATAATTTGCATCCAGATGTGGCGGAGCATCCTGAAAAATTAGTCGTCTATGGGGGAATTGGGAAAGCTGCTCGGAATTGGGAAAGCTTCGATGCAATTGTTCGCTCGTTGAAAGAATTAGAGAATGATGAAACATTGTTAGTGCAATCCGGAAAGCCAGTTGTCATTTTCAAGACGCATGCCAATGCACCGCGGGTTTTGATTGCCAATTCGAATATTGTTCCGGCATATGCCAATTGGGATACATTTCATGGGCTGGATAAGAGAGGCTTAATGATGTACGGGCAAATGACAGCGGGTAGTTGGATTTACATTGGTTCGCAAGGAATTGTGCAAGGAACTTATGAAACGTTTGCAGAGCTTGCAAAACAGCATTTTGGCGGTTCGTTGCAAGGGACAATTACAGTAACCGCGGGCCTTGGCGGTATGGGAGGCGCTCAACCGTTAGCCGTGACGATGGCGGGCGGCGTTTGCATTGGAATTGAAGTTGACGAGACGAGAATCGACCGCAGAATTGAAACCCGCTATACAGATATTAAAACGGATTCATTGGATGAAGCGATTCGGCTTGCTGAAGAAGCGAAAGCAGAAGGGAAAGCATTGTCGATTGGTTTATTGGGCAATGCATCCGATATTTTACCGGAGATGATCGTTCGAGGATTCAATCCGGATGTCTTGACTGACCAAACATCGGCGCATGACCCGTTGAACGGATATATACCATCAGGCATGTCTTTGACGGAAGCTGAAGAATTGCGTAAAGCAGATCCGGATGAATATGTGAAACGTTCAAAAGCAGCGATGGCAAAACATGTGCAAGCGATGATTGACATGATGGATAAAGGGGCGGTCACTTTTGACTACGGCAATAATATACGGCAAGTAGCGAAGGATGAAGGCGTGGCACGCGCATTTGACTTCCCGGGATTTGTGCCAGCCTATATCCGGCCGCAATTTTGCGAAGGAAAAGGACCGTTCCGCTGGGTTGCTTTATCGGGGGACCCAGAAGACATACGGAAAACAGATGAAGTCATTTTACGTGAATTTAGCGATAATACACATCTTTGTAATTGGATTAAAATGGCTCAGGAAAAAATTCAATTCCAAGGCTTGCCATCCCGCATTTGTTGGTTAGGGTATGGAGAACGCGCACGTTTCGGGAAAATCATTAATGATATGGTCGCAAGCGGCGAGTTAAGCGCACCAATCGTTATCGGCCGCGACCATCTGGATTCTGGATCCGTCGCTTCGCCGAACCGCGAAACGGAAGCGATGAAGGATGGTTCTGATGTCGTATCCGATTGGCCAATATTGAACGCGATGATTAACGCGGTAGGCGGTGCAACATGGGTGTCCGTGCATCATGGCGGCGGTGTCGGCATGGGTTACTCCCAACACGCTGGAATGGTAATTGTTGCAGATGGAACGAAAGAAGCGGAAGAGCGGCTTGAACGAGTGTTAACGACAGACCCGGGGATGGGCATTGCGCGCCACGTCGATGCAGGCTATGACTTGGCCATTCAAACGGCGAAAGAAAAAGGGGTTCGCATCCCGATGATGGAAGGTGGAAATTCTTGAATAACGTATGGATTAAACATGCAGCACAACTTGTAACAATTGCCGGTGATAATGCGCCGCGGAAGCGTGAGGGAATGTCGGAGTTAGGCATAATTGAGGATGGCAGCGTCTGGATAGAAGATGGCAAAATTGCGGCAGTAGGTACAACTGCAGAATTAGAGCGCATTTATCGGGAACGTGCGGGAGAAGCAGAAGTTGTCGATGCGACGGGAAAGCTTGTTACGCCAGGTCTCGTTGACCCTCATACACATGTCGTCTATGGAGGAAGCCGTGAGCGAGAATTTGAAATGCGCCTTGAAGGTGCAACGTATATGGATATTATGAATGCGGGCGGAGGCATCCATGCGACAACAAGGATGACTCGTGAGGCGACGGAAGAGGAATTGATTGAGCAAACTACGCGAAGATTGGACTCGTTTTTGAAGCATGGCGTAACGACTGTTGAAGGGAAAAGCGGATACGGACTTGATTTGGAAACGGAATTGAAGCAGCTGCGCGCCATGAAGCGTCTGAATGAATCGCATCCGATCGACTTAGTGCCGACTTTCATGGCGGCTCATGCGGTGCCGCAAGAATATAAAGGCAAGGAAGAAGAATATATTGATCGTATCATTGATGATATGCTTCCAGTCGTTGCAGAAGAGAAGCTTGCCGTTTTCAATGATGTGTTTTGTGAAGTTGGAGTATTTACGCCCGATCAGTCAGAGCGTATTTTAGAAGCGGGAAAAGAACATGGTTTAATCCCTAAAATTCATGCGGATGAAATCGAATCTTATGGGGGCGCGGAACTTGCCGCGAAGGTTGGTGCGATTTCAGCTGAACATTTATTGAAAGCATCAGATAAAGGAATCGAAAAGATGGCAGAAGCGGGTGTCATCGCTTGTTTATTGCCGGCGACTGCATTGTACTTGCGTGAAGAAGCTGCAAAGGGCCGGAAGATGATCGATGCAGGCGTAGCTGTCGCAATTTCCACAGATTGCAATCCGGGTTCATCTCCGACAACATCGATGCCGCTAGTTATGAATCTAGCGTGCATTTCCATGCGGATGACACCGGCAGAAGCAATTGTTGCGGCGACAATCAATGCAGCATGCGCTATCGGCAAGCAAGACGAAGTCGGCTCATTAGAAGTCGGTAAGTTGGGCGATGCTGTCATTTGGAATGTAGCAAACTATCAAGAGCTTCAATATTTGTTTGGTGTGAATCACGTTGGTCAAGTTTTGAAAAAAGGGAAACGGGTTGTAGGGTAAGTGATTGCCGGGAATGAAAAGCATTTGGCTTCATTCCCGGCTTTTCAAAAGAGTTTGCCATACGCTATTTTTTCATAAAGGACAGCCTATATATGGGGAGGGAAGTTTCATGGCTCAAATTGGGGTGAAAGAGAAGTCGAGAACGAATCAAGGAATTTGGAAGTTTTTTGTTTTCAGTGCAATTGGCGCGTTTATGTTTTTTGTGCCGGTTGTCATTGACGGAAAAAGTTCCATTATGCTCGACCATATCGTTACATGGTTGCAAAACAATATCGCTGGTGCACTTCCTTATTACGCGCTAATTGTCATACTATCAGGGGCAATCTATCCGTTTGTAACAGGTACATGGAAAAAATCAGCAGTCGATATCGTATTTTCGATATTTAAGGTAATTGGATTAATTGTAGGGATTATGTTGGTATTTAATTTTGGTCCCGCTTGGCTGTTCGATCCTGACATGGGGCCGTTTTTGCTAAATAAGTTAGTGATACCAGTCGGATTGTTAGTGCCGATTGGCGCCATCTTTTTGGCATTGTTAGTGAGCTATGGTTTGTTAGAATTTATCGGGGTTTTATTGCAGCCGATTATGCGCCCGATATGGAAAACACCGGGCCGTTCTGCGATTGATGCGGTTGCTTCATTTGTCGGTTCTTATTCATTAGGGCTCTTAATAACGAACCGGGTATATAAAGAAGGAAAGTATACAGCTAAGGAAGCGGCCATTATCGCAACTGGATTTTCGACAGTCTCAGCTACTTTCATGGTCGTTGTTGCAAAAACGCTTGACTTGATGAGTATTTGGAATTTGTATTTTTGGGTCACATTAGTCGTCACGTTTATTGTAACAGCGATTACCGTTCATCTGTGGCCATTGAAATTCATTAAAGACGAGTATTACGAAGGGGCCGTGCCACAGCCCGAAGTGAAGCCTGATGGTAAGAGATTTTCAGCGGCATGGCAGGAAGCTGTGACAGTTGTTTCAAAATCACCTTCGTTTTTACAAAACATTTCTACGAATTTACGTGATGGACTCGTAATGGCAATGGCGATTTTGCCGTCTATCTTGTCGATTGGACTTTTAGGACTTGTGTTAGCAGAGTTTACGCCGGTATTTGACTGGATAGGTTATCTATTTTATCCGTTTACTGCTTTAGTGCAGTTACCTGAACCGATGTTAGTTGCGAAGGCGAGTGCATTAGGAATTGCTGAAATGTTTTTGCCAGCGGCGTTAGTCGTTGAATCTGCGTTGATTGTCAAATTTGTCATTGCAGTCGTATCGGTTTCGTCGATCATCTTCTTTTCGGCTGTCGTGCCATGCATCGTGTCGACTGAAATTCCGATTTCAATTCCTAAATTAGTCGTTATTTGGCTGCAACGCGTTATATTAACAATATTGATTGTCACACCAATCGCGTATGTATTGCTATAGATATCCGATCCGGATGGTGGATTAGCCGTCCGGATTTATTATTTTGTTCGAAAGAGCGCTTGCTGAATCTTTGCCATGATGGATGAAAAAGGGGATCCGCTTGAAATAATGGTCCGTAATGAGAAAGGGCAGTAGACAGAGTCTTATGGACTGGAAAATGGCGCATGAAGCTTCGAAAGGAATGTCATCGGCAGCGCTATGTCACGCATTTTTTTGACATAACGCAAACGATCGATAATCTTCGGAAAAGCGACACATACGGCTTCTTTTGTAAGGTCCGAATTGTTCAATAGAAAATCCGATGGCGCATCGTTGTGTGCCATCGGATTTTCTAAAATTATTTACCGCCTAACATATTGAACAGTCCGCCTGCGATGCTTCCTTCATCCTTGGAGCCTCCAGGAGTTTGAGGAGCTGCTGCAAATACGCGGCTTGCAAGTCTGGAGAAAGGCAATGATTGTATCCAAACTTTCCCTGGACCTTTTAGGGTAGCGAAAAATAGCCCTTCACCACCAAATAATGCTGTTTTAATGCCTTTTACCATTTCGATGTCATAATCGACATCCCGTGTCATCGCAACGAGGCACCCCGTATCTACGCGCAACGTTTCTCCCGGGTTCAAAGTTTTCTCAATAATGGTTCCTCCGGCGTGAACAAAAGCCATGCCGTCGCCTTCAAGTTTTTGCATGATAAAGCCTTCGCCTCCGAAGAACCCAACGCCAAGCCGTCTTTGAAATTCAACGCCGACTGTCACGCCTTTCGCTGCAGCTAAGAAAGCATCTTTTTGACAAATAATTTTACCGTCATGTTGGCTGAGGTCTACAGGGATGATTTTGCCGGGATAAGGAGCTGCAAAGGAAACGTGTTTTTTGCCCGATCCTATATTCGTGAAAGTTGTCATGAATAAACTTTCACCTGTAATAATCCTTTTTCCCGCACCCATTAACTTGCCCATGAATCCGCCGCCTGAGTTATTCGATCCGTCACCGAAAATGGTTTCCATTTCAATGCCATCTTCCATCATCATTAAAGATCCAGCTTCAGCAACAACTGTTTCTCTCGGATCTAACTCTACTTCTACGAATTGCATGTCATCGCCGTACAACTTGTAATCAATTTCATGATTATTCATCCCTGAACTCCTCCTAAATCATTGTAGTAACCGTTCTACGAGTGATTGGACGGAAAGGTTTCATCATTATGATTGCATTTTATCTATATATTTCCACGTTAAAGAAACAACTTCATTTATACGGTTTGCTTCGTTGGAATCGGCGTATACTTCCCTTAAGGAGCGGTTGACCGATTCTATAATGAAAAGCCGTGGCTCCATTGCTGAAAGTTCCTCTATAAGAAATTCGATATATTGCAGTCGATTATCATGTCCATCTTTTTGTTGACCGTTTAGGAGACTTTGCAATTTAGCAATGAGTTGCTCTTTCATAATGGTTGATGATGTTTCATTTGTGAAAAGATTATCCAAAAAATGTTTACCTAAAAGTGAGTCTTTGTTTTTCATCAGATCAAACATAATGGCATCCAGCCGTCTAATCGTGAAATGAACTAAATCATTTAAATTAATGGATTTAGGAGATGTTGCCGACCAAAAATGGATAAGCTGATGAATCGCACCGTAAATCATGATGGCACAATCGACGACATATTTCTCTGAATCCTTTCCGTAAACATCAATGAGACGTGTTGTAAACCATCGAAGCTCATCGTAATGTAATTGCTTTACAAAATTTCGAAGCTCATCATCGCTCGAATGAAAAACTGCCTCATAAATAGGAAGCAATTTCATTTCTCGATTGAGCCGTAAGCGAATCAGAATTTGCTCGGCTAATATACTTTTATCGTCTTTCCGATTACCGACTAAAATTTCTCTCCGCTGAGCAACGAATGCTTCATGGGCATTTTCTATAATGGCGATTAAACATTCGTTCTTCGAAGAGAAATAATTATAGAAAGTTCCTTTTGAAATCTTGGATTCGTCAATAATATCTTGCACGGATGTTGTAAAAAAACCTTTATTCGTAAAGAGCCTTTGAGCGGTTAATAATACATGCGTTTTACGGTCATTCACTTATATCATCCTTATAAATGTACTGTTGGTTCAATCTTATTTTATCAAAAGGAAAGCACTAACACCAACGATATTTACATTTTTTTATTTGAAAGCGGTTACCAATGTTGATTATTTTGGACTGAGGGTATAAACTATTAAACATGCTGTGAAAATGAGTGCTACAGCTCATGAATGGGGGAATTAAATTGGAAAATAATATACGGAAAATGCACGAAAAGCCTCCTTACGGGATGATTTCCATTCTGTTTTTCGGAGCATTCGTAGCACTTTTAAATAATACTTTATTGAATATCGCTTTGCCGTCGATCATGACAGAGTTCTCTGTGAAACCTTCGCAGGCTCAATGGCTGACGACTGGATATATGTTGGTAAATGGGATTATGATACCTGCGAGTGCGTTCTTCATCCAAAAGTTCACAAACCGCAAACTCTTCATAACAGCGATGATTTTGTTCACACTTGGAACAGCTGCTGCAATCTTTGCACCTAATTTCGGCCTACTTGTCGCTGCCCGCATGCTTCAGGCATCAGGTTCTGCACTTATGATGCCGTTGCTAATGAATGTTATGCTTGCTGCTTTCCCGATTGAAAAACGGGGGACGGCAATGGGTGTTTTCGGGCTTGTCATGTTCACAGCACCTGCAATTGGGCCGACTTTATCGGGCTGGATAGTTGAACATTATTCATGGCGGACACTGTTTGTCATTATTTTGCCTTTTGCTATCATTACGATCATTTTTGCGTTGTTCAAATTCCGCAATATCACACCGAATCGGGAAGTTTCTTTAGACTTCTTCTCTCTTGTCCTATCAAGCATTGGGTTCGGTGGATTGTTGTACGGTTTCAGTTCAGCGGGTGATCAAGGATGGGATGCGCCGATCGTATACGGCACGATTATAATCGGTGCTATTTCTTTGATAGCATTTATTGTCCGCCAGTTGAAAATGAAAGATCCTATGCTCGACTTTAGAATTTATAAGCACCCAATGTTCGCATTAGCTTCCGCAATTTCGATTGTACTATCGATTGCGATGTTCTCTGGTATGATTTTGACACCTCTTTACGTGCAAGAAGTTCGTGGTATTTCTCCTTTCCACTCGGGAATCTTAATGCTTCCTGGTGCAATTGTTATGGGAATTATGTCACCAATTACAGGACGGCTGTTTGATAAATATGGAGCGCGTACATTAGCTATAACTGGTCTTGCAATTACGGTTGTTACGACATTCTATTTAAGTCGTCTTTCCGTAGATTCAGGTTATTACTATTTAATGATGATCTATACGGTTCGAATGTTCGGGATGTCTATGGTAACAATGCCGATTATGACAAATGGTTTGAACCAGCTTCCAATGCACTCCAATCCACACGGAACTGCAATGAATAACACGTTACAGCAAGTGTCAGGCGCAATCGGTTCAGCTTTATTGCTTACTGTTATGACGAAGCGTATGGAGAAATCAGGAGCTGAACTTGCACAATCTGCTGCAGCAGCTGGTCAACTACCGACAGATCCAGCTGCAATCGCTACTATGCAAGAAGAATTAGGTAAACAGGCGATGTTGGACGGCATTAATTTTTCATTCTTTGTTGCAACGATAATTGCAATCGTAGCGTTGATCATGACATTTTTCGTTAAGCGGGTCATGCCACCGAAATTCAAAACTGAAAATAATGCTACGGAAGAAAATATGGAACAAAACAAAGGGACTGCCCAGGATTAATTTCCGGGCAGTTTTTTAATTGTGTTAAAAGAGGCGAAGGTGCTACTTCTTCATAGACAAGCATATGATTTATTGTAGAAAATAAGCAGGGATTTACTATAAGATGTCGAAATAGACAATTTGAAAGCGGTTACAAAAGATTCGAATTTGAAAGGGGAAGTGAGTCATGCAATTGAATAATTATTTTGGTGGTTCATGGCAAGAGGGCGAAGGTGCACGATATACAGCCGTACTGAATCCGGCGACAGGGGAAGAATTGGCGAAAGTGAGGCTGTCGACGAAGGAAGACGTAGACATGGCTGTCAAAGCAGCAAAAGCAGCTCAGAAGAAATGGGCTTTGGTCCCTGCCCCGAAACGGGCGGATTATTTATATACGATCGGCAATATCATGAAGGAGAAAAAGGAGCATCTTTCACAAGTCTTAACGAAAGAAATGGGAAAAGTGATTGAAGAGGCGCGCGGAGAAGTACAGGAAGGCATTGATATGGCATTTTACATGGCAGGAGAAGGGCGAAGACTGTTTGGGGAAACAGTCCCATCTGAGCTGCAAGATAAATTTGCAATGAGTGTCAGGGCACCGATCGGAGTTGTCGGACTGATTACTCCGTGGAACTTTCCGATTGCGATTGCAACTTGGAAGTCATTCCCTGCAATTGTGGCGGGCAATACATTCGTTTGGAAGCCTGCAACGGAAACACCGATGATGGCATATGAAATGGCGCTCATCTTTGAAGAGGCAGGACTTCCGGAAGGTGTTGCCAATATCGTGTTTGGTTCTGGCTCTGAAGTCGGAACGGCGATGATTGAGCATCCGGATATCCGTGTCATTTCCTTCACTGGATCGTCTGACACAGGTCGGCATGTAGCGGAAACGGGCGGTAAGCATTTAAAGAAAGTATCGCTTGAAATGGGAGGAAAAAATGCGGTCATCGTCATGGACGATGCAGATATCGATTTAGCTGTTGAAGGGATCCTTTGGAGTGCTTTCGGAACAGCGGGGCAGCGTTGCACGGCATGCAGCAGGGTCATTGTGCATAAAGATGTAAAGGAAGAGCTTGAACAGAAGCTTGTAGGGGCCATGAAAGGGCTAACGATCGGCAACGGATTGGACGAGTCTGTTAAAATCGGGCCAGTCATTAACGGAAAGGCGCTTGAGAAAATTCAATCATATATTGAAATAGGGAAGGAAGAGGGCGCAACTCTTCTATCGGGCGGCAATCGTTTGACTGATGGGGACTTTTCGAATGGCCATTACTTTGAACCGACACTATTTTCAGACGTGAAATGGGATAGCCGGCTTGCACAAGAGGAAATTTTTGGTCCAGTCGTCTCATTGATTGAAGTGGCAAATTTAGAGGAAGCGATTGAAGTGAACAACAGTGTCATGTATGGCTTGTCGAGCTCGATCTTTTCACGTGATGTCAATAAAGTTTTCCGGGCACAGCGGGACTTGGATACAGGAATCGTTTACGTCAATGCAGGAACGACAGGCGCGGAAATCCATTTACCTTTCGGGGGAACGAAGGGAACAGGGAATGGGCATCGTGATTCGGGCGTAGCAGCATTGGATGTCTTCACGGAATGGAAGAGCATCTATGTTGATTTCAGCGGTAAGCTGCAACGGGCGCAAATCGACACAGAATAATAGGGGTTGAAAAAGTTGCAAGTTGGAATAGGGTAAAGGATTACGTTGAAAAAGGGGATGTTTATATGAAAGTAGTCGTCTTGGGTGCTGGATTAATGGGGAAAGAAGCAGTGCGGGATCTTGTAAAAAGAAATGAGGTTGAAAAAGTCTATTTGGCAGACTTGAACATAAGGCAGGCGGAAAATTTTGCAGAGCAGTTGATGTCGGAAAAATTGGATCTTCTGTCATTGGATGCGACGAATGACGTGCAGCTGCAAGAAGTGATGGCGCTTGGGGATATCGTCATTAACGCATTGTTTTACACATTTAATGAAAAGGTTGCGCGGACGGCGATTGAAATCGGTGTGCATTCCGTAGATTTAGGGGGACATATCGGAGGCGCAACGGATGCGGTATTGGAATTGGCTGATAAAGCGGCTGACAAAGGCGTGACAATTATTCCGGATTTAGGGGTTGCGCCAGGTATGATCAACATCTTATCTGGCTATGGTGCGGGAAAGTTAGACCAAGTGGATAGCATTAAGCTGTATGTCGGAGGTGTGCCAGTCAATCCCGAGCCGCCGCTTGATTATAATGTCGTTTTCTCTCTTGAAGGGGTGTTTGATCATTACACGGATCCTTCACACGTCATCCGCAACGGCAAGCTGATCGAAATTCCTTCATTGTCCGAAATTGAGACGATCCATTTCGATGGCTATGGCGATATGGAGGCATTTCATACTTCTGGCGGCACATCGACATTGACGAAGACGTTCCCGCATGTCAAAACCTTAGAATACAAGACAGTGCGCTATAAAGGCCATGCTGAAAAGTTCCAGCTATTAGTCGATCTTGGCCTATTGTCCCGCAACAATGAAGTGACGGTTGACGGCAGGTCTGTCAAAGTGCGCGATGTCATGCGCGAACAGCTTTCTCCGCAGCTTCGTCTTGGCGATAAATCCGATGCGGTTCTACTCCGTGTCATCGTAAGCGGCGAGGCGCAAGGAATGCCGACGACTTACGAATACAATTTGGTAACGGAAAAGGACCTTTCTGTGAATGAAACCGCGATGGCCCGTGCAACAGCAAATACGATTTCAGTTGTAGCTCAGATGATCGGCAACGGTCAAATTACGAAGCGTGGAGTTCATCCACCTGAAATGATCGTCCCAGGTGAGTTTTATATAGAGGAAATGAAGAAACGCGGCGTAGTCATTCAAGAAACGGTTAAAACACACGAAGCGCATATTTGATAGGACATTATGACTGAAGGGGGATAGGGAGTTGGATTTTGAATTTACAGAAGAACAGAAGATGCTTCGCAAAACGGCCCGTCAATTTGTAGACGATGAAATCATGCCAAATATCCAGCGTTGGGATGCGGAAGGCGGTTTTGATCCGGCAATATGGAAGAAGTTAGCCGACTTAGGTTTTATGGGTGTTTGTGTACCCGAGAAGTATGGCGGCAGCGGCATGGATTACAATTCGCTTGCTATTTTATGCGAGGAGTTGGAACGAGGAGATACTGCGTTTCGGACAGCGGTTTCTGTCCATATCGGCTTGAATTCCATGACGCTTATGCAATGGGGAACCGAAGCGCAAAAGCAGAAGTATTTAATTCCCCAAGCGAAAGGGGAGAAGATTGGCGCGTTCGGTTTGACGGAGCCAGGAGCTGGATCAGATGTTGCTGCGATGGCAACAACGGCTGTACGTGACGGAGATTATTATGTCATTAATGGCCAAAAAACATGGATTTCGCTCTGTGACGTTGCGGATCATTTCCTAGTGTTCGCTTATACGGATAAATCAAAAAAGCATCATGGCATTAGTGCGTTTATCGTTGAGAGGACGACGCCAGGCTTTTCATCGAAAGCGATTAAAGGAAAATACGGCATTCGGGCAGGTAATACGGGTGAGCTGTTTTTCGAAGAGATGCGAATCCCGGCAGAGAATCTGTTAGGAGAAGAAGGGGAAGGGTTCAAAATTGCAATGTCTGCGCTCGATAACGGACGCTTCACGGTAGCTGCAGGTGCTGTTGGACTTATTATGGGGTGCTTGGAGGAAAGTGTGAAGTATTGCCATGAGCGAGAAACGTTTGGCAAGCCGATCGGTAAGCACCAATTAGTGCAGCAAATGATTGCCAAGATGGAAGCGGGCTATCAAATGAGCCGGCTATTAGTCTATCGCGCAGGAGAAATGAAAAACAAAGGGTTACGCAATACGAGAGAAACATCGCTTGCGAAATGGCAAGCATGTGACTTTGCCAATCAAGCGGCAGATGACGCATTCCAAATTCATGGCGCTTACGGTTACTCGGATGAATATCCAGTTGCCCGCTTCCTGCGCAATTCAAAAGCGCCTGTCATTTACGAGGGGACGCGCGAAATCCATACGATCATGCAGGCGGAATACGTGCTTGGCTATAGGGAAGATAAGAAGTTGAGTAATATGCTGCCCGAGTGGCCGTTTGATTGAGGGGAAAAGAAACGAACGAATACGCCATAGTATCAGCAATGTTCGTATCATTGCTTTTATAGAAGCAATGATAAATTATAACAAGCCAAACCGGACAGTACCCGAATAAACGGGATTGTCCGGTTTCTGTTTATTGCTGAGATTTTGCTTCCAACGCTTGCGCGTGACTTTCTATCACTTTACTTAAAAGCGCTGTATCTGTCAGTAAGTCAAGCCCTGTTTTTGCAAGAGCTATTGCGCCGATCAGGAGTGCTTCCATACCACGATCAGATTTGGCTGCTTCGCGGAATGGAACGGTATGTCCAATCAAATCATCATCGCCAATTTTAATATAAGGATGTGCAGTAGGGACTTCATAACTGATATTTCCTGCGTCTGTCGATCCAAGTCCTTTTCTTTTTTCGGTATGGACGGTTTCCCCAAGAGATTCGAGGT
Organism: Sporosarcina contaminans; assembly: GCF_042679045.1. Classification (NCBI taxonomy): domain Bacteria; kingdom Bacillati; phylum Bacillota; class Bacilli; order Caryophanales; family Caryophanaceae; genus Sporosarcina; species Sporosarcina contaminans. Next base: position 50,390 of record NZ_JBHTLT010000035.1, read on the forward strand.
GACGTTTCACTGCATCGTCAAGTGCGTCTGTAATGACGAAATCTTTCACTTCATTTTGAAAACGTTCGATTTTGACAGTGGCTCCAGTGGAAAGTGCGGCACCTTCTGCAATATTTCGTATTTTCGCAGCGATTTCTTCTGTTCGTTTCCAAGTGGACGCACGAATGAAAAACCGCGCTGAGGCATATTCAGGAATAATGTTCGGCGCTTCGCCACCATGTGTAATGATGCCGTGTACTCGGACATCTTGCGGCAATTGTTGACGCAGTGCATTAATGCCGTTGAATAGTAATATGACCGCGTCAAGTGCGTTAATGCCGTGCTCGGGTGCACCTGAAGCGTGGGCTGGCTTGCCGTAAAAATGGAAATCCAATGGATCGACAGCTAACGAGTTGGACGTTACACCTGTTTTTCCGGAAGGATGGGCCATCAATGCAACATCTACGTCTTTTAAGTAGCCGTGGCGGACGAAACTTCCTTTTGCACTACCGTTTGGACCGCCTTCTTCCGCAGGTGTTCCTAAGACGACCACTTTTCCGCCAATCGATTCAAGTTCTTTGGAAAGTGCGATTGCAGCAGCAACACTTGTCGTTCCAATAATATTATGACCGCAAGCATGGCCGATTCCTGGCAGTGCATCGTATTCTGCCAAATAAGCAATCGTCGGGCCGGGTTTCGAACTTGAAAACTGTGCGTAAAACGCAGTTTCATGTCCCGCAACATTTGTCTCTACTTCGAACCCTTCGTCACGGAGCAATGTCGTTAATTGTTCGCAGGCAAAATATTCTTCATTACCGATTTCTGGTTTGGCGTGGATTGATAGACTCGTTTCAATAAAGCGTGCACGGTTTTCCGTTATAAATGAATGGATTTGATTCGTTATCGTTGTCATTTTACTTTTCTCCCTTCAATTGTTCGAATGTATCAATTAGCTGATCTTGTGGTATGTTCAACAATATCGATCCGCCTTTTGTTTCTTCTTCAATGGCTTTCTTTACTTGTTCGGACTGGTAAAGCTCGACGATTTTTAAATAGGTTTCGTTTTGTGCATCCTCTGCACGTGCTGCAAAGACATTCACATAAGGCAAGGCATTTTCATTGTCGCCATCTTCCAAAAAGATTGGGTCTTCAGTAGGGTTGAACCCGGCTTGACCTGCAATCCCGTTGTTGATAAGGGATGCTGCGACATCTTGCAAGACACGTGGCGTTTGCTGAGCAACCATAGGGATGATTTCCAAGTTTTTAGGATTCTCTTCTATGGATGTTGTATCTCCAAAAAGTCCAGTGCCTTCTTTTAATTTGATAAGACCTGCAGTTTCCAATAAGCGTAAAGCGCGCCCTAAATTCGATGGGTCATCAGGAACGGCAATTTTATCTCCTTCTTTAATGCCTGAAATATCGTCAAGCTTATCGGAATAAATGCCGAGCGGAGCGATAACAGTTGAACCAATCGGTACGATGTCAACATTGTTCTCTTCGGCAAACTGACTTAAAAATGCAATATGCTGAAAAGAATTTAAATCGATGTCGCCATTGGCGAGTGCATTGTTCGGTAATGTATAGTCCGCGAATTCTTTCAGTTCGATTGTAATGCCTTCTTCTTTCGCTAACTCTTTCAATACGTTCCATTGCTCACCATCCGCTCCGGTAACACCGATTACAACAATATCTTCGTTAGCAGATCCACTTTTTCCGCAAGCGGCAAGAATGGATAGCAGTAAAATTGCTCCAAGTAATTTAATGGTTTTTTTCATGAGAAATCCTCCGATTTTGTATATTTAGTATTTTAAAAACACTTCATTGTGAATGTACAAGTTATCGACGCATCACTTTTTTCGATAAGAAATTGCCAATCCACTGCGCCAATTGTACAAGTACAATTAAGATAACGACTGTAACGAACATGACGGAACTGTCGAATCGTTGGTAGCCATGCGTCATCGCGACGTGCCCTAATCCACCTCCGCCAACTGTACCTGCAACAGCTGAAAAATCGATTAAACCGACTGTGACGAAAGTTAGTCCAAGGATGAGTGGTCCAAGCGCTTCAGGGATCAATACGGTAAAAATGATTTGGCGCGGACTTGCTCCCATTGCTTCTGCTGCTTCAATGACACCCGGATCGATACTGATCAAATTGTTTTCGACGACCCTTGCGACGACAAACGATGCAGCAATTGTCATTGGGAAAATGGCAGCTGCGGTCCCAATCGTCGTTCCAATCACTTCGCGTGTAACAGGCGAAAGCACGAAAAGCAAAATAATGAAAGGGATCGGGCGAATAATATTAATAAAGAAATTTAGTAAAGCAGAAATGAACCGATTTTCAAGTATATTTCCTTCTCTAGTGGTAAACAGAAGGATACCTAATGCCATACCGACAATCGAACTAAAAACCAAAGTCCCTAAAACCATCGTAATCGTTTCACCGGTTGCCTCCACAATACGAATCCAAAACGTCTCCCAATTAACTTTCATTCGTATTCACCTCCACAATGTCCACGATGCTTTTCAATTCTTGGATGCAAGCGATCACTGCATCATGTTTGCCTTCGAATGAAACGACAAGATTGCCAAAAAACTGTTGCTGTAATTCCCGGATAGAACCGTAAACAATATTGAAATCTATTTGATGCTTTCGAGCAACCGTTGATAAGATCGGGTCGCTTGCCCGCTCTCCTTTGAAAAGGATGCGGTACAAAGTGGTTCCTCCTTTTGCCCGCCATACATCAAGCAGTTGTGGGGAAGGCAAGCTTTGATCGGTGGCGGAGATGAATTCTTTTGTTGTTGCGTGCTGCGGATTCGTAAACGTTTCGAACACTTCGCCTTGTTCAATCACTTCTCCCGTCTCCATTACTGCGACACGGTTGCAAATCGATTGGATAACCTGCATTTCATGTGTAATGAGCAAGATTGTAATCCCCATTTCCCGATTCACCTTTTGCAATAGATTCAAAATATCGCGCGTCGTGTTCGGGTCAAGTGCGGACGTCGCTTCATCGCAAAGCAGAATTTCTGGGTCAGTCGCAAGTGCGCGTGCAATGCCGACACGCTGTTTTTGCCCTCCTGATAATTGTTCGGGATAACTTTTCGCTTTATCCGCAAGTCCTACGAATTGAAGAAGTTGTTTTACTTTGGCATTTCGTTCTGCCTTAGGTACCTTCGATAACTTCAAAGGGTACTCGACATTTTGTTCGACTGTGCGGGAAGAAAAGAGATTGAAGTTTTGAAATACCATCCCAATCTTTCTGCGCACTTCCCGTAGCTGTTTCGGCTTTAGTTCGTGCAAGGGAGTTTTTTTGATAAGAATTTTCCCTTCCGTCGGACGTTCAAGGCCGTTGACAAGTCGGATCAATGTGCTCTTTCCAGCGCCGCTGAATCCGATAATGCCAAAAATATCGCCTTCCTCAATGTCAAATGTCACCTTTTTTACTGCTTCGACTTTCTTGTTTCCGACAACAAATGTTTTAGTTACATTTTCGAATGTGATCATAAAATCCCCTCCAAATAAAAAACGGGGCTGTCCAGAAAGTCAGTGAAAACTGATTTTCTGTGATAGTCCCTTTCTGGTTGGAGAATAAATGGGGAACCCCTGACAACCGTCGCTTTCCGTT
>NZ_JBHTLT010000036.1:0-27791 GCF_042679045.1 Sporosarcina contaminans
GGAACGGAAAGCGACGGTTGTCAGGGGTTCCCCATTTATTCTCCAACCAGAAAGGGACTATCACAGAAAATCAGTTTTCACTGACTTTCTGGACAGCCCCTTTTTCATCTTAAAGATGGGTTTTGTCCCAGCCTCTTAGGAAAAGTTAACAATAATGTGGAACGCTGTTTACCGGGCCACAACCACCTCCACCCCATGGAGGTGGTGGATCAGAAGCCATTGAAGCAGTTGAAACAGAAAATACAATACCGAATGCCAATAATCCTGTCATTAATTTTTTCTTCATAACTTTCAACTCCTTTCTGAATGTTAAATCTATTATAACAAAGATAGAAGATGGAAATAGGATAAAAATAACAAAAATATCGACAGAATACTACTGTTTTCGATAATAAACGGATGAAAATGGAGAATTGTGTAGAGGAATTAATACAAAGTTCGAGGATTAAGCGAAGGAGTACACAATGAAACCAATCCAAGAAATCACAAAGATCGTTCACAAGCTGCTTATTGAGGCGTTGTAGGGCATCAACCAAGCTATTTGTGATTGGATGGCATCCGGTGGTAAAAAAGACGATCCGTATGTTTGGCCGTAGTTGCGGTATGCGGAACAGCTTATTAAGGAGTGATTGTTATGACCAGCGCCGCAAGGAATAAGGCGGAAATAAAAGATAGGGGAATTAATATTTATCCCTTGCCCCTTATAGATTCATGATTCTTAATTGTTAATTTCCGGAATAAATTTTCTGCTGGAATAAAGAAATACGAAAAAATGTGAAATTAAATACGTAAATAACATGATAACCAGCATTTACATTAAAATAACTATTTAAAAACAAGTAAAAACTCTAAGCGTTTTTTGGCGAAAATAAACTATCCCTTATTGAACTAAAGCCGAATTGAATGAATCAACTATTCCTCCTTGTCTATCTACCTCCTCACTATTAATGCATCTAGCCAGCATAACAGTTCCAAATAATACCCCTGCTTACAAATATTTTTTCACCATCGCTTATCCTTCCTTCTTATATTTCTAATAGTTTACACCTAAAAAAAGACATGCTTTCAATCAATTAATGTCATACAGGGGTCCGAAAATTAGCGCGTTTTAGAGTGTGTTTTCTCAATAACACCTATTCCTTTATTTTAGAAATAGTAAACTATCAATTGGTCGTTACAAAGATTTGGTAAATAGGCGTTACACAATATTAGAAAGTAGGTATGCTCACCACAAAATAATAAAAATTTACAGTTTTATTTTTCCTCTTGAATTTTGTTTCTTCAAAGATAATGTGCTGTTTTTTATACATCCTATATTTCAAAGTTCCATGCATGTATTCACATCAAAATTGAATACTAAGAGCAAAACATTTATTGCTTGGGAGTGGCGACTTGAAAAAAATCATTTTACCTCTCGTATTGCTATTGCTTCTGTATTGCGGATATGATCAGGCTTTCGCCGACAGAGGGAGGCAATATTATGAAGAGGCTGGACAAATCATATGGGAAATCAAAACCGAGGAAAAAGTGATTGCCCTAACGTTTGATGATGGGCCTCATCGGAAATATACGCCAGCAATATTGGATCTTCTGAAAGAGCATGATGCAAAGGCAACATTTTTCATCGTTGGCACGAATGCAGAGAAGAATCCTGACATTGTTTTGCGCATGTTTGAAGAAGGACATGAATTAGCGAATCATACGTATACCCACTCAAGTCGTATGAAAGTGCCTAACTTAGTGGATGAAATTAAAAGGACTCATGAAACGATATTTTCCATTACTGGGTATCACACGACTTTATTTCGACCTGTTGAAGGAGTCTATACGGATGAATTGGTAGACGCGGTTGCGAAGGAAGGGTATAAAATTGTCATGTGGTCATGGCATTTGGATACATTGGATTGGAAAAACATAGGTGTTAAAAAAATCGTAAATTTTGTATTGGATGGAGCAAAGGAAGGGAATGTAATCCTGTTCCATGACGGAGGAGGAAACCGCCAGCAAACAGTTAAATCGCTGGAAACGATTTTGCCTAAGCTAAAGCAGGAAGGATATAGGTTTGTTACCATTTCCGAGCTGATGGAGATTCAAACATCGACTGAGGATGAAAAGTTTGTTGAACAAAATAATGACTGAACTTTAGAGTACCCGAAACGATAGGCGCCATATTAATGAAAGTAATATAAATTGGACGTAGATTTCCTCGTTTTCTGTGTTTTGCTAATGGCTTATGATTGGTGAATACAACAGAAGAAAATGCACATTTGCGGGGCTTTATGCGTTTGAAATGAGTTGAGCGTATTTGACAAATTCATGCGTGCGGCAGGTGTAAATATGCTTGTAGTAACACTTTATGCGTGTATATGTCGGCCTTACAAGCTGAATACGGGTGAAACGGGAGATGCTCTCTAGCTAAGCGGTTCTTCGGAGTTAATTCAAAAGCATAATGGACATGCGCCGTTTTGAAGGGGACTTTGATGAATAAAATAAGGAATAACAACGGGGATGGAATCAATCTTAATTGAAAAAGGTGAAACGATGCCCTATACAATCGTCAATCAATTAATCCCTGAATCATTATATCGCTTGAAGTCACCGTACCCAATGGTGCCTGAATATGTAACGATCCATAATACTGCGAATGACGCCTCTGCTAAAAACGAAATTTCTTATATGCAGCGCAATACAGCGCCAACTTCCTTTCATGTAGCGATCGACGATCAATATGCAGTGCAAGCAATTCCATTCACCCGGAATGGTTGGCATGCCGGAGATGGACAAGGCCCGGGAAACCGGAAGTCGATCGGAATCGAGATATGCTACTCAAAATCTGGTGGGAAAAAATATGCTGAGGCGGAGGCCAATGCCATTGAATATATTGCTCACGTACTAAACCAGTACGGCTGGGGAGTGGAGCGGGTAAAATGGCATCGGGATTGGTCCGGAAAAAATTGTCCGCACCGAATATTCGATGAAGGTCGTGCGACAGAAGTGAAGAACCGGATTTCAAAACGGCTGCTTGAAATAAAAGGCATTGAAAAGGGGGAAGATAGTGTGGCCACACCAAATGAGCATATTCCGAGCGATACGCATAAGGCTGCATGGGAATGGGCGAAAGAGAAAGGCTTTTTGAATGGGGAATTTCCTCGAGAAACTTTGACCCGTCAACAATTTGCTACAGTTTTAATGCGATTGTACGAAGATTTGAACGCACGTTTTGATTCAAAGTGAAAATCGTATTTTGACGCATGACAATCTTTTATCTTTCATAAGATGGCGCAAGGGGGCGTTGTCTTGATGTATAACCGGGAAGCCGCTGTCCAGTATGCGGATGAGTGGTGGAATGGAAGGAACCAGGAATTTCCTTCATTCGATGTCGATTGCACGAATTTCATTTCACAATGCTTATTGGCAGGTGGGGCTCCGATGTACGGCTATCCGAATCGGGAGAGGGGCTGGTGGCTACAAGGGGGGACATGGAGCTTTAGCTGGTCAGTAGCCCATTCGATGCGCTGGTTTTTATCGGGCTCAAAGAAAGGATTGACTGCAAGGCAAGTGAAAACGGCTGCTGAACTCGACTTAGGCGATGTTATTTGTTATGACTTTCAAGGTGATGGGAGATTCGATCATACTACAATTGTCACCGATAAAGTCGGTGATACGCCACTGGTCAATGCACATACGTACGATGCCTATCATCGCACTTGGGATTACAAAGACTCCTATGCTTACTCGCCAAACGCGAAATACATTTTCTTTAAAATTAACGACCAATTTACTTGATGAAAAAAGACGGTCACTTAGAACCGTCTCAGACTGTAGACAAAGTATCTTTTCACTTTGTCTACAGTCATTTAAAGGTTTGTAGTCATGAAAAAGGTGTTTGCCCAGCTTGGCTTGAAAACGCTTGTCACGTGGAAGGCAGTCTAAGTGCGCGACGTCCGCAGTGCCTTAATTTCCGCAAAGGGCGCGTAAATACGGCAAATCGAACCCTTCGCCGTTCGATTGACTGCATGACCTGCATCGTGCAGGCCCNGGCGAGAAACGCAGTATGCGAGCGTTTGTCAAGCTGAGACGGTCACTTAGAACCGTCTTTTTGCTTGGTCAAAACCATAGAACAGCAAGCGTATCCTCGCCTGCGTGAACGGCGAGCGTAGAACTAATATTACCAATTTCCACTTCTAAATTAGGAAGCTGTTCGATTAGACATTTTTTTAAATGTTCTGCTTGAGCTTGTGCATTTCCATGCATAATGTAAATTTTTTTATTTCCATCTTGATGTCCCTCAACAACTTTATTGATCAAATATTGAAGCGCTTTCTTTTCTGATCGGACTTTGTCAATCGCCTGTAACGTGCCATCCTTTGTAATTTGAATGATCGGCTTCATTTTCAGCAAGCTACCTAAGAAAAACTGCACGCCACTCATTCTGCCGCCTTTGTACAATTGCTCCAACTGGCCAATAAGGATGTAATTTTGAAGCGTTCCTGCCATACATTCCAACTGATTTTTAATTTCATTCACAGAAGCGCTTGCATTTTGCAAGGCCATTCCTTTTTCAACCAAACCTGTGATGCCGTAGGACAATGAGTGCGAATCGATAAATGTAATAGGGAAGCCTGCGATTTTAGCACCTTCAATGGAAGATGACAGCGTGCCGCTCAATTTACCTGATACGTGCACTGCAATCCCTGTTTCGTATTTTTCTGCAATCTTTTTAAATTGTTCTGCAAACTCTCCAGGGGATGGCTGGGATGTTTTCGGCAGGGTGGGAGATTGTTTAATGTAGGTATATAATTCGTTCGGTGTTAAGTCAATCCCATCAATAAATTGCTTTTCACCGAAATGTATATTTAAAGGAATGGAAAATAAATCGGGATGTTGCTGCAATGTTTCAGATATGTATGCGGTGCTATCCACTATCCAGGCAATCGGCTTTTTATCCATGCAAATGATCTCCTAACTGCTTATGTTATTTCGTTAATAATATTATACTATGGAAAGTAATTTCTTCATATGAATATTTTACGATGACCGTTGGAATCATTATAGGCGTATGTGCAACAGCTCTCAAAGTGTAAAATTGTTGTATAATAGTTGGTAGTAAAGAAAAAGGGGAATCATTGAAATGAATGAGCAAGCATTATCGGTTCGGGACGCAATTATAGGAAGGCGATCTATCAAAAATTTTAATGGACAGCCGGTTGACGTTGAAAACATTATGGAAATCCTGAAAGATGCAACTTGGGCTCCGAACCACGGTGTAAGAAATCCATGGCGTTTCGTTGTCGCTGCAAATCAAGAGTATGTCGAATTTCAAGATGTATTGAAAGAATACGGCGTTCCGAAATGGAAAGAACTATCCGATGAGGAACTGGAAAAGCAGATGAAAAAATTTAGGACACCGGGCGCAGTCGTTTTCGTCATTGTTCCGGAGGATCCACGGCAGAAAGAAAGGCTGGAAGATTATGCAGGGGCAAGTATGCTAATCCAAAATGCAATGCTGTTAGCTTGGGACAAAGGGATCGGGACATGCTGGAAGACGCCCCCGTTCTTGGACAACCCTAAATTTAGGGATGAATTGGGCGTGAAAAATGGTGAACGGATTATTAGTATGCTGCAATTCGGCTATTTCGATGACATTCCAAAAGGGCGGACACGAACACCGATCGAAGAAATCGTAACGTATTACGGAGAACTTAAGAATCCAGACGAGAAATAAGTATTATGGGAAAGGTCGTACGCTGAGGCGATACACAATTGCAACCTAATTCAAATTGGTAGCAATACAGGATTTGGAACACAACCAAGAATAGTACAAAGTAAGGGAGTTAGCCGAAGCAATATAAAGTGATTGCAACACAAAGTGGGCAGTTAGAAAGTAACAGAAGATTAACGCATTAATAAAACGAATAGTTTGGATCATCGTTTGACAAGTACGTGAGGTCGATGAATCTGGAGTATAAGTAGTATGAGAAATGAAGTGTAGATGTTTATGAGCGGAGAAAAATAGATATGCAGCTTTGATCGGCTTTACTAAAGTTAAGGCAATTTTATGCGCTTTGAGGGCAGAGAATGCGTTTAAAGATTGATTGATGCATGTACTTATACGCTTATATCAGTATATTTGTTTTGAGTAGATAAGAGATAAAAATGTCCGGAAAGTCGGTTGACTTCCCGGACATTTATTATTTATTTAAATCATCTTTCGTGAATTCGGATAGCTCGTAATAATAATCGCCGATGACGCGTAGGCCTTTGTCGAAGTTCTCCAAATGGAAATGTTCGTTTGGAGCGTGGAAATTTTCGCTTGAAAGGCCAAAGCCCATTAGTACGACTGGCAAGTTTAGAATTTCATCGAATGCCGCAACGATTGGAATGGAGCCGCCCATACGTGTGAAAGCAGTCGGTACATTGTACACTTTTTCATACGATTTGCCTGCTGCTTGGATAGCTGGGTGGTCGAATGGCGTAATGAACGGTTTTCCTTTGTCGAATTCGCTGACCGTCACTGTAACGCCTGTAGGCTTATGCTTTTCGATATGCGCACGCAGTTTACGGACAATATCTTCCGGATCTTGGTCTGGAACGAGTCGGCAAGTAATTTTCGCTCCGGCTTCAGCTGGCAGGACAGTTTTAATGCCTTCTCCCGAAAATCCGCCGAAGACCCCATTCACTTCTAAAGTAGGGCGTGTCCAAGTTTGTTCCAAATAAGAGTAGCCTTTTTCTCCGAATAGTTCATTGACACCGATCTCTTCTTTTAAAGCTTCCTCATCGAAATTCAGTGCGCGATAAGCTTCACGCTCTTCATCGGCAAGTGGACGAACGTCATCATAAAAGCCTTCTACCGCGATCGTCCCTTCCTTGTCGTGGAAGGAGGAGAGGATATCAGCAATTGCATGAATTGGGTTTTGGACGCCGCCTCCGTAGATGCCGGAATGAAGATCTCCTTTTGCGCCGCGTACATCGATTTGTACACCCGCTAAGCCGCGCAATCCATAGCATATAGCAGGTTTTCCGGGGCCATACATACCCGTATCAGAAATGACGATAATGTCTGCGGATAATTTTTCTTTATTCTCCTCAATATACTTTTCAAGATTAGGGCTGCCGACTTCTTCTTCGCCTTCAATGATGAATTTTACATTTACAGGCAAGCTGCCGTTCTCTTTCATTAAAGCTTCAACAGCTTTTACGTGCATGAATACTTGGCCTTTGTCGTCGCTTGCGCCCCGTGCATACAATTTTCCGTCGCGCACTTCGGGCTCAAATGGACCGCTTTCCCAAAGATTCAAAGGATCGACAGGCTGTACATCGTAATGGCCGTAAACTAAGATTGTCGGTTTGCCTTCTGCGTGAAGCCAATCGCCGTATACAACCGGATGACCGTCAGTTTTATCGATCGATAAATTTTCAAGTCCTGCTTGCTTGAATGACTCCAACAGCCATTCCGCCGCTTTTTGCATATCTCCTTGATGGTCGGATAAGGCACTGATGCTTGGGATGCGTAAAAAATCTTTCAGCTGTTCCAAATGTGTTTCCCTGTTTTCTGTAAAGTATTTATCCAATGCTTGTAAATGGTCCATGTTCTTCCCTCATTTCGAAGTAATTTCGCTTATAGAAATAGTATAACAGACCGTCAAATAAATCGAGTATCATAACAGACGCATGGAGGAGGAATGTGGTATGATATCTAAAAGTTATGAGCTTGTAGACTAACAACTTCCGAAAACGTTTACAAATTTCAAAGTTGCAGGGAAGCTGTTAGTGAAAGAGGCTCGTATTTGCTGTTGAAGAACAGAAACTCCGGGAGGAATCGCTTTTGTTTATTGCACTAGGGTTCTTTTTATTCATGTCGTTCTTCCTTTCAGGGAGCGAAACGGCATTGACGGCGGTTAATCGAATGAAAGTTCAGTTGCGGGCGGATCAAGGAGATCAAAAGTCAATCAAGTTGAACAAGCTAATCTCCAAGCCCGACCGAATGATTACCGCCATTTTAATTGGCAATAACGTAGCCAATATTATGATGCCGACGATTGTTACAATGATTGCCATTGATAAAGGATGGCAGGTCGGTCTAATGACAGGTATTCTGACTGTCGTCATTATCGTATTTGGAGAGGTGTTGCCAAAAACACTTGCTGCGACTTTTGCCGATCGTATCGCATATATCGTAGCACCAACAATTTCGTTACTGGTAAAGGCTATGACGCCTTTAACATCACTTCTTTCTCTTTTCACAAATATATTCATCCGTATCATTTCTAAAGGAGCCGTTACGGAAGCAACATTGACGAAGGAAGAGCTTCGTTCCATGGTCGACATCGCTTCAACTGAAGGAACTTTCGAGCAAGAAGAGTCGCTTCGTTTGAAAGGTGTACTTGATTTTCCTGAGAAGGATGTATCTGATGTAATGGCAACACACCGTACAGATGTTGTTGGACTGCCGATTGACTCTACATACGAGGAAGTACGGGATACGATTTTAGAGTATTTTTACACGAGGTACCCGGTTTACGAAGAGAGCATCGATAGAATTGTAGGAGTTTTTTACTCAAAAATGTTTATCGAATGGTCGATGCATCCCGAAAAGAAATTATCCGATTTAATGGACGAGGATCCGTTGTTTGTCGTTCAAACATCAAGTGTTGAGAAAGTATTCAAGTTGATGTTAGCAAAGAAAAAGCATATGGCTGTCGTGTTGGATGAATACGGTGGAACGTTAGGCATCGTAACACATGAAGATATTATCGAAGAGATGATCGGGCAGGATATTGAAGATGAAACCGATTTCGATGAAGAAGTGCTCATTTATGAACATGACGACCATTGCTTAATTTGCCATGGCAGACTTGAAATTGTCGATGCGGTTGAACTGCTAAATGTGCCGTTACCAATGGACCATGAGACGATCGGCGGCTTCGTTATGCAAGAGTTGGGCCATGTGCCTGAACCTAAGGAGCGGTTTACATATGAAAATCTTTTCTTCGAAATTCAGGAAATGGATCGCAGCAGAATCGTGAAAATGAAAATTACAAAACGTTATGAAGATCCGGAAGAATAATCCGGGTCTTTTTTTCGGGGCTTGTAAAATGGTGTAGGCGCAAGTGAACACAAGACCTTGCCAGTAAGATTGCATTTCACGGTCCGTAAAACGGCAGCGTGCGCCAATAGTATAGAAAGATGCGCCAGAAAACCGAAGAGAACCGCCAGTAAAACGAGAATTTGCGCCAATAAAATCAAAATCTATGACTAAAACAACCGCATAATGATGATACGATTCACTCGATTCTATCGTTGTTCACATAATGTTCACGTTGACTTACAAGTTTGTAAGTAAAGTGAAAGGGAAAGCGATAGTTTGTAATATGGAAAAAGCCGATAATGAATTCAACAGTTACAAATCGGAGGCGTTATCGGATGAAAATGGATTTAACGGAGCTATATGAAGAGTATGGCAGATACATATATCATTTATGTTTGAAATTGACTCGTAATAAGGAAGAGGCAGAAGACCTCATGCAAGATGTTTGGGTGAAAGTTGTCCGCTATAGCGGCAAAATGGATAATGTTGACCGCATGAAAGCTTGGTTAACGACGATTTGCATGAATACGTTCCGGGATCGCTACCGCAAGGATGTTAGACGGAGCAAGCATGTTATGCACCAGCCGGAAACATTGGACGTGCCTATTTTGGACTTAATTCCGAGCGATCAAATGACACCTGTTGAAATGATTGAACAAAATGATGTTCAAACGATGGTTCAGCAGAAAATCAATGAATTGGACGGCATTTACCGTAAAACGATTGAATACTTTTATGTTCACCAATACTCTTTAATTGAAATCGCAGAACTAATGAAAGTATCAATCGGTACAGTGAAATCACGTTTATTCCGTGCGAAAAAGTATTTGAAAGAATTAATGATGGACGACACTGCTGTTCAGGAATATGTGCTGGTATAAGAAACTGCGTGCAACAGTTTATTACTATTTCCCCTATACTTTGAGGCTGCCCGTTTTGGGTAGTCTCTTTTTTTAGGACGCTGTTCATTGAACGAAGTTTCCTAACTTCCATTTTTCTTTTGTTTGTGATCGGTTCAGAAAGGGAAAATTCATAGATAGTTTCGTTGGATGGGGTTGAGAGTATGAGGAAATTTAAAGAAAGAATGCATGTAAAACAGTTGTTGGTTGTAAGCATTCTTTTATTTCTCTTCTTATATATTGGGGTTATTGTTTGGCATACGAATAAACCATTACCTGCAGGCATCAATTACGCAGGCGAATTACATAAGACAGATAGTATAGAAATGCTTGTTGATTTGACGTACGCGCAAAATGAGGAAGGGGATGGGATGGAGCACGAACTAACCATATTTGACGAAGTGTATAAGATGATTGACGAAGCCGAGTCTTTTATCGTGTTGGATTTCTTCTTAATGGATCATTATTCAGATGAACAAGTCGATTTCCCGGAGATTGCTCAGACGTTGACATCGAAGTTAATTGAAAAGAAACAGAACTCACCTAAAATGCGCATCGTTTACATTACTGATCCACTTAATATTGGATATGGTTCCTACAATTCTGTTTGGTTTGATCAGTTAGAGGAAGCGGGAATTGAAGTTGTCTATACCGATTTGGATAAGTTGCGTGATTCTACCCCGCTCTATTCTGGCTTGTATAGAACGATCTTTCAGTGGGGGACGAATGAAGGGAAGAAGGGGTGGATTCCGAACGCAATGGCAAGCGAAGCGCCGAAAATGACATTGTCCGCCTATTTGGTTTTGCTTAATGTGAAAGCAAATCATAGAAAGACAATTGTGACCGATCAAGCGGCAATTGTCACATCAGGCAATCCGCATAATGCGAGCGGTTTTCATGGCAATGTCGCCATGAAAGTAAAAGGGAGTGTGCTGAACGATATTTTGGAAGCAGAAGAGGCAGTTCTTCATTATACAAACGGCGGAACGTTGCCTCGCATTGAGACAACTAATGGTGAACAGGGAGAATATGAAGTGCAATATGTTACGGAAAAGAAAATTTTGGATACGCTCATGGCTGATATCGAAAAAACTGTCGAAGGGGATAAAATTCAAATGGGCATGTTTTTCATTGCGATGCCTGAAGTTGTGAAGGCGATTACGGATGCGGCCAATCGGGGTGTAGAGGTGGAAATGATTTTAGACCCGAACGAAAACTCCTTCGGCAATGAAAAATCAGGGTTGCCGAATCGGCCAGTCGTCCAACAAATGATGAAGGATTCAAACGGGAAGATTGAGATACGCTGGTATAATACTGTGATCGGCCAATACCATACGAAATTGGTTGCGATTCAAACAGAAGATAAAACATATATAACGAACGGCTCCGCCAATTTGACGGGCCGAACATTAGACAACTACAATTTGGAAGCGAATTTGCGGATCGTCGCTGATAATGATAGCAAACTTGTTCGGCAAATCAGAAGCTATTTCGATCGGCTATGGAATAATGAGGATGCTTTGTATACTGTAGATTTCGAGGAATATCAAAACACATTTACGTTTTTTCAAAGAGGTATTTATAAACTGCAAGAATTGTTGAAACTGACGACGTATTAATTGCTATGGAAAAGGCATTCAAGATACTTGCTGATGTACAATAGCTCAATATCGGGAGAGGTGAAACGAAATGGCTACTTCAGCGTGGCTGAAAACATTCATCAATATAGCTCAAAGAGAGTGTTTGAATGTAGGATTACTGCCTTTCGAAACAAACGACTTCACTTCTGTAAAGAGCTTAAATCGAGCTTTTTGTTAGATAGGTATACCGAACTTCTTGAGCAGCTTTAGATAGCCTTTGTTAAACAAACTGAGCGGGTGAGAAACATTTACTGTTTCATCACCCGCTCTATTAATTTGATAAAGTCGCCAATTGCTCATTCAGCTCTGCAAGCCTACTTTCCATTTTAGCTAAACGTTCCTCTGCTTTACGGACGGAGTCTTCATGTCCTGTCGATTCCAATTTTTCAATATCACCTTGTAAGGATATATAGTCCATTTTCAATTCAGCGATTTCATTTTCAATCTGTCTTTTATTCATAATAGAGGCCCCCAGTCAGTCGCTTTTCCCCTATTGTAGCATATCGGACATTTCCTTTCCGCTCGTCCCACGTTTCGGATATTCTAAATAATAGCGGATCGCTTCCAACACTGATTCCTTGCCGTTCCCTAAATTCAGTGCGAGTTGCCGATCTACAGCTCTTTGGCGAAGGGATTCATGGAGGAGAGGCTCCATAATGGCATTCAATAAATTCGATTGTTTTACTTTTCTGCCTAACCCTAAGTGGATGAAGCCGTGTTGCTCTTTTGGAAACGATAGTCCAACTTCAAATTCATTTTGTGACAGGACGATCGTCGGGATGCCTAATAGAGCGATTTCGTATGGCATATATCCTGAACTGCAAAGTATGACATCAGCGTCAGCATATACTTCCGGTACATGATAAGGTGGTTGCATAATGACTGTGTTTCTTCTTCCTAATGCCATCATCCGAAGTGTACTTACGTCATGCGGATAGCGTTCTCCGATTAAAATGGTCACCTTCAGAGGAATTTGAAGTTGAGATACGTGCCGCAATGCCCGATAAGACAAATTTCCTTCATCTTCTTCGCCAAACGAAATGACCAAATGTGGCAAAGGTCCGGGCGCTTTCTTTTTCAATCCGATTTTTGCAAATGGAAGATAGGACTCGTCCGCAATAAATAAATTCCGGTCAATAACGTAATGGTCCGCTACTTCTTCTGCTGTTTCACTATACAATGTTTGAAGGACGAGGTCTGCATGTTGTCCACCTTCGCCAAAATCATCAAAATGAAGGACAGATGGAACGATTTCTATAATTTTTTCCACTTCTTCAGAAAATGTTGAACCGGAATCTCGCACTAACAGATCTGGCCGCAGTACGGCAAGTGCCTGCAGCAGTGAAGAATTTTTTCCGATTTCTATCGATTTAAAGCCATCGGGGGCAGGAGGGGACTGTTCGCCGACTATGAACAAGCAATTTGCTTCTTCGGCTATTTCTTTTGCCAAATAGGCAGCTCGCCTTGCCGGATAATCGCCTTTGCCATCTGCTCGGGAAATGTAAAACGCTACAGTTTTCTTCTTTAAAACTTCGATTGGAATCACCCTTTCTCATCCTGTAAGAAACACTCTCCTTTCACCCTATGTTCAGTAAAATTGAGATATGTACAAATAGGTGGTTTGTCATTGAAAATATGTTAAAATAGCTTTTATTCTCAAGAGAGATGGGGGATTTTGTGTTTGATTCTTTGCTGTTCGACTTGATGCTTGTCATCCTGATCGGGATGCTGTCGCAATGGATCGCGTGGAAATATCGCATGCCTGCGATCGTCGTCATGTCGATTGCGGGACTATTGGTTGGACCCATTTTTGATTTGATCAATCCGAAAGAAAGTATGGGTGATCTCTTTAGTCCGATTATCACCTTCGCTGTAGCAATTATTTTGTTTGAAGGCAGTTTGAATTTAGATGTAAGGGAAATTAAAGGATTCAGTAAACCAGTTGGAAGGATTGTTACGTTCGGAGCATTCATCGCTTGGATTGCGGGTTCACTTGCAGCTCACTTTTTGGCCGGGCTTTCATGGGAAGTGGCGTTTATTATCGGGGGACTTTTCATCGTGACGGGACCGACCGTCATTTTGCCTCTGCTACGACAAGCGAAGCTGAAGCCGAGACCTGCAGCAATACTTAAATGGGAAGGAATTGTCGTTGACCCGTTTGGCGCATTGTTGGCCGTCTTCGCTTTTGAATTCATAAAGTTTATCAATAGTGAAGTGACGTTGAAATCGCTGCTATTATTCTTTGCGGCTTCGGCTTTTGCCGTCTTTTTAGGATGGATTGCAGCGCTATTGATCGGTAACTCGTTTGAGCGCGGAGCTATTCCCGAGTTTTTAAAGGCACCTATATTATTCGTCATTGTGTTGTTCATCTTCGTCTTGTCAGATGAAATTATGCATGAGACGGGGCTGTTAGCGGTAACCGCAATGGGGATGAAAATGGCCAATATGCGTTTGACGACATTGAATGATGTCCGACATTTCAAAGAAAACATATCAGTCCTGTTGATTTCTGGCATTTTTGTCATGCTGACCGCGTCTTTGGACCCGGAGATTTTATTGGAAATTACGAATCCGTCAATCATTCTATATGTGTTGGCAATGCTTTTCATCGTCCGTCCATTGTCGGTTTGGATATCGACGATCGGTACGGAGTTGAACGTCAGGGAAAAACTGCTCATTGGTTGGATTGCTCCACGAGGCATTGTTGCACTTACTGTTTCTGGCTATTTTGCAACGATCCTTTTGGAAAACGGGTATGAAGACGCGGAGTTGCTAACGGCGCTTACATTTGCCTTAGTGCTATCAACAGTCGTTCTTCACGGTTTCTCGATCGGGTTTATTGCCAAGAAGTTGAATTTAACGACGACAGACGAATCCGGAGTCTCCATTATTGGAGGTTCGCGTTTCTCTGCAGCTTTAGCGCAATCCATTAAAGAGACTGGAAATGAAGTGCTTTTGATCGATGAATCATGGGCAGCTCTTTCGGAGGCGAGAAAGTTAGGATTGAACAGTTATGTTGGGGATATTTTGTCGGAACAGATTGAGTACCACATCGATTTGACGCCATACCGTTATATGCTGTCAATGACAAAATCCGATATTTATAACGCGCATGTCTGTGCCGACTTTGTGCCGGACCTTGGAAGAGATCATCTGTTCCAAACTGCTTTCCATGTCGGAAAAGATATTGAGACTTTTACAATTTCGGGAGGGCAAACGCTGTTCCAGCCATCCATTTCCATTTATAGCTTAGAAGAGAGGATGCATGCTGGTCATGTCATTCGAAAGACGCTCATAACAAAGCAATATAGTTACACTCAATACTTGCGGGAGCGGGACGATAAATCCATCTTGCTTTACATTCTCCGTGAAGATGGTTCTATCGAATTTTTCACTCCGAAAAGAGAATTGCAAGCAGTTGCAGGCGATGCAATTATTGCGTTGACTTCTCCTGCAAAAACGATTGAGCGGGTAAAAGAAAGATTGGATGTAGAAAATGGCGGAAGCGGCTTGCCTTATGAAAAAATTGAAGAACTATTCACTGAGGATACGAATGGCAATAGGCCAACGATTCCCGGAGATGCTCCTCAATCTAAAAAGTGAAGTAAGGCCGGTAGAGCTTAATTAAGGTCACCGGCCTATTTCTTTGGTACGATGGATAATGGAAAACAGCTTTGAGGAGGATGTTCAGTGAAAGTTTTGTTTGTGGACGGGACCATTATCGGCAGCAAAACAGGCGCAGTGCTTGAACAAGTCCGCACGTATATAAAAGATACGGGGTGCGGCTATGAGTTGGAACTTGTAAGTCTATCGGATTATACCCATCAATTTGTCGATGGACGTCCGATTGAGCAGTATAATGAAGATATGCAAAAACTATCTCGGAAGTTTGAGGAGGCGGACGGCTATATTATCGCCACTCCGATTTTCCAAGGTTCGATTCCAGGCGTACTCAAAAATGCGTTTGACATGCTTCATCCGCATACGATGCGCTATAAACCGGTATCGATTGTAGCAAATGGCGGTACATATCAGCACCACTTAGTTGTTGAAAATCAATTAAAGCCAATATTAGACTATTTCCGATGCCTGGTAACGCCAAACTATGTCTATACCCATTCAGGTCATTTTGATGAAAACAATCGGATTACAGACGATGAAATTCATAAACGTCTAAAAGAAATGGCAAGTGTCTTTGTGAAATATGCAGAAATGAGCAAAGATTTGTCAAGAGACGCAATCGATGAAAATTAATGTACGAATAACTTTCAAATAAATCGTAAGGCTGAAGCTGGTGTTGAAACGAAAATTGTTTCTTCACCAGTTTTTGTTGTGGAGAAATACTGGTGCGTTTAAGTTGCAGCCATTACGTGAACAATGTGGAGCGTTTGTGATTCGATTGGCATCGGAACGGTTCTTCCGTATAATTGGTGTATGTAGAAAGGGGATTTTGTTATGTCCAAATCAGTAGTATTAGCCGAGAAGCCCTCGGTAGGGCGGGATATTGCGAGGGTGTTAGGCTGTAATAAAAAAGGTAATGGCTTTTTAGAAGGACCAAAATATATTGTGACATGGGCGTTGGGGCATCTTGTTACGCATGCGGATCCTGAAGGATATAGCAATGAATACAAGGAATGGAAGTTAGAGCATTTGCCGATACTTCCAGCCCCTTTCAAATTGACGCCTATTCGCCAGACGACAAAGCAATACAACGCGGTGAAGGCGCAATTAAGGCGTAATGACGTCAATGAAGTGATCATCGCGACAGATGCAGGCCGTGAAGGGGAATTGGTCGCGCGTTGGATTTTAGAAATGGCAAAAAACCGCAAGCCGGTAAAACGGCTTTGGATTTCATCTGTTACGGATAAGGCAATCAAGGATGGCTTTAATCATTTAAAAGACGGTCGAGCCTACGAAAATTTATACGAAGCGGCTGTTGCGCGTGCGGAAGCTGATTGGGTCGTCGGCATAAACGCGACGAGAGCTTTAACGGTGAAATATAACGCACAATTATCGACAGGACGCGTACAGACGCCGACATTGTCGATGATTGCAGAGCGTGAAAGACAAATTCGCGAGTTTAAGCCGAAAACGTATTACGGCATGCAAGCATTGACGGAAAGTGTAAAATTCACTTGGCAAAATGGAGATGGGCAAACACAATCTTTCGACAAAGAATTAATTGATCGGAAATTGGCTGCTTTGGACGGGATTCATTCCGGAACGGTAAAAGATGTGAAAACGACGCCGAAATCCCAACCGGCTCCTTCTTTATTCGACTTGACTGAACTGCAAAAAGAAGCGCATAAACGGTGGTCGTGGTCGGCGAAAGAGACGTTGTCGACACTCCAAAATTTGTATGAACGGCATAAGGCAGTTACCTATCCAAGGACAGACTCCAAGCATTTGACGTCAGACATGGCGGGAACGATGAAGGAGCGCATTAAAGCTGTTGATATTGGACCATACCGCAAATTGACTTCAGTGTTGTTGCGCAAAAATGCGTTTAAACCGCAAAAGGGCGTCATTGACGATAAGCGCGTATCCGATCACCATGCGATCATACCGACAGAAGAGACGCCGATTATGCAAAGTCTTTCCGATAAAGAACAGCGATTGTACGACCTTATTGTGAAACGGTTCTTAGCTGTGTTTTTCGGTCCGTTCCGCTATGACCAAGTGACGGTTGAGTTGGAAGCAGGTGGCGAGAAGTTCACAGCAAAAGGCCGGACGGTAACGGATGAAGGGTGGAAGGCTGTTTATTCCACCGATGATATAGAAGAAGATACGGATCGGCTTCCGGCATTCCAAAAAGGGGAGAGCTTAAAAATTCGCGCCATCATTAGGACAGAAGGACAGACAAAGCCCCCTGCACGGTTTAATGAAGGGACTTTGCTTGCGGCGATGGAAAATCCAGCACAATTCATGGCTGGCGAATCGAAAGATCTGATCAAGACACTTGGCGAGACGGGCGGATTAGGAACAGTCGCTACCCGAGCGGATATTATTGAAAAACTGTTCAGCTCCTTCGTCATTGAAAAGAAAGGGAATGACATTTATACGACTTCGAAAGGAAGGCAGCTCCTTGAATTAGTGCCGGATGATTTGAAGTCTCCTGCTTTGACGGCTGAATGGGAGCAAAGCTTAACGAAAATCGCGAATGGAAAAATGAAAAAAGAATCGTTCATGAAAGAAATGATTGATTTCTCGAAGAAAACGGTAAAGGAAATTAAGACGGATGACAAAAAGTTCCGCCATGATAACGTTACAGGAAAAATGTGCCCTGATTGTGGCAAACCGTTGTTGGAAGTAAACGGTAAACGTGGCAAAATGCTCGTCTGCCAAGATCGGGAATGTGGGCACCGACGCAATGTATCGACATTGACGAATGCACGCTGTCCGAACTGCAAGAAAAAGTTGGAGCTACGTGGAGAGGGAGATGGACGTATTTTCGTTTGCAAATGCGGCTACCGGGAGAAATTGTCCGCATTCGAAAAACGGCGTGCAAATTCAGGCGGCAAGAAAGCGGATAAGCGAGATGTACAAAAATACTTAAAAAAACAGGAAGAACCAGTAAATACAGCGCTGGCGGATGCGCTAAAGCAACTATTTGAAAAATAAGTTTTTAGAGTCTTTTGTCCGATATAAGCCTTTGGAAAAAATGGGTATAATTTTGATACATCTACCTTTAAAAAAGATACCCATTTGATCGGAGGTACAGGACATGAATGCCGTGATGACATTCGCATCCGCAGCAGACCAGCTGCAAAGATATAATTCGATCCGAAGAAGAAATGCCGAAGCTGCATATGATCGCCAAGCGGCGTATAATGGTCGCAATCAAAAGACACTTTCTGAATTAGAGGCATTGTTGCGTGGAGATCAAGAACCTGAAGCTCCTGTTGAAACGAAAGAGTTTCAAAAATTAGATGCGGGGCAAATGAAACAAATATCGATGCCGATTGGCAAGTCGCTCGAAGAAACAATTGATCTTTGGCGCGACGTTCGCAGGGAAGCCATTTCCGTCCCTGCACCAACGACTGCTGACCAACAGTTGGCAGCGACTGCTTCCGCAAAAATCCGTGAAACCGAAGCACAGCTTTCTATCCAAAGGAAAGCGGAGGCGGAACTGAATGCGGCTACTGCTGAACAGCGGTTGCCATTCAAAATGGCATCAGTCAATATTCCTTTTAAAGTGGGAAGCATCGAAACCTTAGAGAAAAAGCAATTTACAAAAGCAATCTCCGCCTACACGATCCAAGTAGAGGCGAAAAAGAAAGGCTATGCAATCGAATGGCCTATTTTCTCAAGAACAGCGTAAAAAAGCTGTAGGCTTCTCATAGTGGGTTCGGTTAATGGGGAGAAAATATTAAAACATAGAGTGCAGGGACATCAGTTCACATAAGAATTGATGTCCCTGTTTTTCTTCCAACAACATGTAGATGCTTTCTATTGATGAATTGGAATCACAATTCGCGTTGAAATACACAGAATATAATGGAATATCTTTAGGGGTGAGTCTTTGCTTTTAAATTAAAGGAGTGGTGAGCATTTTATGTATTTAAATAACTATGCCAAAATAATAGTGAATATTGGGGTGGCAGTTGAAAAGGGTGATTTAATAAAGATCAATTTTTCTTCTGAACATCTGCCTTTAGTTCGTGAGATCTCAAAAGAAGCTTATAAGAGTGGGGCCCAATTTGTTTCACTTAATCTACGGGATCCGGAAATTGAAAAGATTCGAGTGCGTTATCTAAAAGAGGAATTTTTAGGGAGCTTCCCAAAATCCGAAGTTGAAAATGAATTGAATTATGCAAAGTCTGGTTATTCAACAATAACAATAGTTGCACCGACGTTTGTAGATGAGGATTACGATTCGGTTGAAAGAGCTTCTATAATTAATAAAGCAAAATCAATCGCTATGAGTCCTTGCCGATCTTTTGGAATGGAAAATCATCATAAATGGGTAGTCGTCAATGCACCGACTAAGGAATGGGCAATGCAAGTTTTCCCAGAACACCCTGAAAATAAAGCAATCGAACTTTTATGGAATCATATATTCGACGTAACAAAATCAAATGAGCAAAATCCAGTATCAGCTTGGCAACAACAGGATGGTATCCTGAAAAATATAGCTAAAAGGTTGAACAAGTTTCAATTTTCCGCGTTGCGATTTATTAGTGAAAAAACGGATTTAACCGTTTCGTTAGTCAAAAACCATGTTTGGTTAGGTGGATCAGAAACAACCAAAGACGGAAAAGTATTCATGTCAAACATTCCTGTTGAAGAAGTTTGGACAATGCCAAATAAGTATCATGTTAATGGATATGTTTCCATTACAAAACCAATTATTTTAGCAGGAGAGACTATTCAAGATCTAAAGCTATTCTTTGAAAATGGAAAAGTTACAAGAATTGAACCACAGCACCAAGTCGTTCTTGATTTTCTTCTAACCGATGAAGGAGCGAATAGGATTGGTGAAGTTGCCCTTGTTTCAGCATACTCGGGAATTGCTAAAACTAATATTACTTTCAAAAGTACACTACTTGATGAAAATGCAGCTTGTCATATTGCATTAGGTCAAGCGTACATTGATAATATTTTGGATGGACCTTTAAAGAATGAAGAAGAACTAACAGAGTTAGGTATGAATCGATCAGCTGTTCATGAAGATATTATGTTTGGTGATCGCTCCATGAGTGTCTACGGATTATTAGAAAAGGAAGAAATTCTAATAATGGAAAACGGAAAATATAGGTTTGAATTTTCTTGTATCTATAAATGCCTGAGTAGGAATGTGTAGATTACTTTAGAGCTCTTTTCATGTTGCAACTAATAATGGAGGGTATGTATGGGAAAGAATGCAAAGGTTTTATTTTTTTTATTGATGATACTAATTTTATCTGCATGTAATAATGTCGCTGAAAATCAATCAGTAGAAGGTTTAGATGGTATAACTGATCATTCTAACGATAAAGAAGATCAAGCTCAAATTCTAAAGATAGATTCAGACCTAAAAGTAAAGGATGGCTGGCATATTGTACCAGAAGGTGTGAATGCAATGACGATCTCCGCAGAAGTAGAGAATGTTGAAACAATATTATTTTGGATAACCCCAACAGGAACAGGGACATGGGGGGGAAGAACGCTTATTGGTTACGACATAGATGGGAATGATGGCTGGTCCATTGAATGGGAATTTGGTGAAAGGATATTCCACGACCATATTACTGTTCAGGCCTTGGGAAGCGATTTTGCAACACAAGTAAGTGAGACTTTGAATGTACATTCCGTTAGCAAGACGGATGAGGAATAGTATGTAGGAAAATTGCTTGTTTGGTAGCTTATACTACTTAAACTAACTGGGGCGATTTTAACAAAGCAATATCAATTTGATAATTTTAATGAAGCTGGGAAAACTACACCTAAAGAGTATTTGAGGTGATTAAAAATGACCAAATTCATTTCGCTATTGTTAATATCATTTTGTTTGTTGTTTTTCTTGACCATAGATGCAACTGCAAACGATAACCCCAGTCCTTATGAAGAGATTTATCCCGAAACAGGTTACAAAACTGTGGAAGCTGCATTGGACGATTTTGAACAACATTTCAAACAAAAACTCCCGCTTAGAGTACCACCAATAAGCTTTACCCATCATTTTGGTAGGTTTAGTGATTTAGATGGCGACATGAATGACGCATTTGAAGTGAAATTTATAAATGATCAACTATCTGAAAATCATTATAAAATTAATGTTCGACCGGTAAAGAATTATATTCCTATAAGAGAGAAGTACGTAGTAAAAACCTATGAATTAAAAAATGGGGTTGTAGCCAACTATATGACGATTTTAGGATTTAATGTGCTTGTTTTCGAGATAGACGATTTGCAATACATGATAAGTATTGATAAACGGGTATCAGATAAAGTTACTCCTGAAGCCTTGTTAGATATAGCCAATTCAATTGATTATTGATTCAAATTGGAAGTTTTTTTAGTGAACGTGTGCTTTACTTCAATTTTGGGGGCGGCACCTTTTATACCTAAGTAGGTTAGTACAAATTTTTTTAGTGGAGAAGGATTTTTTGCTGTCAAAGCCGAACCCTCTTATCATGACACGAAAAGCACATTAACAAATTATACAAATGGACTTTTTTTATTCAACTAAAGGGGCAGTTTGATTGTAAGAAAATGGAGGGAGATGTATATGTTCAACAAAAAATTAATTTTAATTTGCGCATTATTTTTAACGCTATTTATTGTGGGGTGTAATGATGAAGAGCCAACAAAAGCAGAAGTGATTCAACACAATTGGAATGAAAGTCCTCTTTTTAAATCAGGAAGTTATACAATGATCGGGGAAGAGGGGCGTTTGGGTTTTATTTACGATGATAGCGAAGTAGTTCGATTTTATCCAGATAAAACACAAAAGTATATGTGGCATTTTTGGGGAAATGAAGATGAGTTAATTGGTGATTTTATTGTTTTAGGCACCCACGAAAACAGTGACGAAGAAATAACGGTTTTTCCAAAGTCAGGGAATACCGATCTTAGCCCAATTAATGGTGCAGATCAGCGTATCCCAACAAATATGACGCTCCCTAAAAGTGGAATGTGGAAGTTAGATGCATATATTGGGGACGACATTTTTGGAAGTGTTTATATAAAAGTTCATGAGAAATAAATCGCTAAACAAAGATAATAAATAGTTCGCCAAAAAAACGCTCAGATTTGAGCGTTTCAGACTGTAGACAAAGTATTTTTTCACTTTGTCTACAGTCTTTTAAAGGTTTTTAGTTATGGGATAAGTGTTTGCCCAGCTTGGCTTGAAAACGCTTGCCAGACAAGGCGCGAAGTCGAGCGAAGACCCGAATAGAACTTAAGGTTCATGAGGGGACGAGCGAGACGAGCAACGCAGTATGCGAGCGTTTGTCAACAAGCTGAAACGCTCAGATTTGAGCGTTTTTATTTGCTGAATAACCTGATATTTACGTTGTTAATTCTACTATTCGCCCATCAACCTGTTAGGATTCTCTGAAGGCTTTTTAATATTGAATCGGCGTTGTAAGTGTGGAAGGTGAAGGTTTGCAGCCAATAGGCTATCGATTTTAGGAATCTCCTTTACTTTTAAGTGAAGCAATAGTAGGGGAAGTTCCGAAATATAGATATCCGATGATTAATGTCAGATAGCGATGGTAAATGCCAAGGGATCGGTAAGGTGGTGGACTTTTGTCGAACAGTGGAAACCGTGCAAAGATGGTGGGTAAGTAGCGATTTTTAGCAACTGTGCATTTACTGTGATGAAGCTGCGATGGTTGATATACTATTGGTAACTTTGTAAGACAATCATAGGTGAGTTATTACAATTATGTAGAAATATGAAGAGGTTCATTGACAAAAAAAGGTTGGTGATGGGTTTTGGGAAAGCAGAAGAAAGCGGCTAAAACAAATGCGGTTAGGATGTTGGAGAAGGAAAATATCCCTTATGAGTTGATGGAATATGATGTAGAGGATGGCTTGTTGGATGGCGTTTCGGTTGCGGAAAAGACAGGTCAGGAAGCTTCGACTGTATTCAAGACGCTTGTGACAATGGCGGAACGGGAGTTTTTCGTTTTTATAATCCCGGTAGCGGAGGAACTGAATTTGAAAAAGGCAGCGAAAGCGGCGGGTGTGAAAAAGTTAGAAATGCTGCCGTTGAAGGATTTGACGAAGGAGACAGGGTACGTGAAAGGTGGCTGTTCTGCCATTGGTATGAAGAAGAAATTTCCTACCTTTATTGACGAATCTGCAGCGGAACTGCCTTATATTATCGTTAGCGCAGGCAAAGTCGGTTTACAGATGAAATTGAAACCAAATGATTTATTGACAGCGGCAGAA
The DNA here is from genome assembly GCF_042679045.1 of Sporosarcina contaminans. Taxonomy (NCBI): domain Bacteria; kingdom Bacillati; phylum Bacillota; class Bacilli; order Caryophanales; family Caryophanaceae; genus Sporosarcina; species Sporosarcina contaminans. The sequence continues at coordinate 23,508 of NZ_JBHTLT010000036.1, forward strand.
GCTTCTTTCCATGATCTTGTAAAAGAAGAATAGTAGATGTCATGCAGATTCGACATCTGCTACAATAGACAAGTAGAAAATGAGCCATTCTTTTGAATGGCAAGTAGATGGAAAGAAGAATGTACAATGCAAATGAGAAAGATATTTATTTGGAGATGGGTGTTTTTCCTTGTCGGCATGATGGTTTTGTCGTTGGGCATAACGATGACCATAAAAGGGCAGCGTCTCGGAATTGGCCCGTGGGATGTGCTGCATGTCGGCTTGTATGAAAACTTTGGTCTCTCGATTGGGACATGGGGGATTATTACTGGTTTTATTATTATCGTGACAACAGCTGCAGTTCTAAAACAATGGCCGCAGTTAGGAACTTGGCTAAACATGCTGCTCATTGGAATTTTTATAGATGTATTCAATTGGCTATTGCCGGATATTCACACATTGGTAGGTCAAACGATTATATTTGTTTTTGGAGTCCTCGTAATGGCCTACGGTGTTGGCATCTATGTTTCCCCGAATGTTGGGGCAGGACCGCGCGATAGTTTGATGCTTATTTTAGTAGAGAAATTAGGCATTAGCGTTAAAATCGTCCGAACGGGCATTGAAGTGATCGTTGCTGTTTTGGGCTGGCTATTAGGAGGTCCAGTCGGCATTGGAACGGTTGTAATCGCTTTGCTAATTGGTCAAATTGTTCATTATGCTTTGCCGCAATGTCGCAGACTGTTGTTGAAAATTGTTGGTGAAGAAGATGAGGACGTATTGCTGAGAAAATGAATAAGTGTGTACTTATTGCCTACTGGTGTTCAAGTGGAGCGGTGAAAACGTAACGAAGAACAATGTTAGAATGCATTCCACTCTGTTGAATCGGACTTTGTGAAAAGTTGGGGAGTATTGGAAAAAATTACTTATAGTTGTAAGTTGGGCATTCAAAGAGTCGCGACTGGTATTTGTAGCTTGTTTATGTGTTGGTTTACAGGGGTTATGCTTATTGCGGGAGCGTTATGCGAGTTGGTATGAGGTTATGCGTTTTGCGGGGCGTTTATGCGTTTTAGTATGGGGTTATGAGTTTTGCGGGGCGTTTATGCGGGTTGGATTAGCGTTATGCGTGTTGACAGGAAATTATGCGGAGTGGGTTAGCATTTGTGCGTTTATTAACTGACTTATGTGTGTTAGCACGGATTTTATAAGTTACGTAAAATCAATTAAGCGTGATGCGTAGGAATTTACGCGCTTTATAGCAAAATTTTTCCGAAGCATGTGCAGACAAGCCGTGCTTTTTTTTATTGGTTAGGCATATGGTAGTCGTAGCAGGCAGACTTGAAAAACGGAAAGGATGATCATTATATACGGAACGATTACGGAATATATGGGGACTGCCTATACTGGTCACGGAATTGCGCATAAGTATGACACATTGATTGCATCTGCGGATAGGACAATCTTTCTAAAATGCCCGCCGACTCATGCGATTTCCATTATGCTTAATGACGCGGCAGCGCATTTTTTGAAAAGGGGGCATGATGTTGACCGGTTCATGAATCCAGCTAATCCGGAAAGGACGGATGCAATTTATGTTAAGGACATCGGTTTATTCATTTTGCAAGCATCGTACCCGGTGTCTGCGGAGCCGCTTGAGTTAGGGGGCCGACATTCGGTCATCAGTTTTTACGATATTTACGATGAGGAAAGATTGAAAGATCGAAACAGAGAAATTGCCGATAGTTTCTATCAAGCGGAGGTATCTGTGAAAAAAACGTTGCGCTCATTGTCAGAGGCAATCACAATCCATGATGAATGGGAACAAGTGAATATTAACCGTATGATGTGGGATCGTCACGCAGATTTGATTGATTCCTTGAAAAAGGAATTATTTGGGACGATGAAACTGCATAAGGAATCGGCAGTTTCGCATCGGCTTATCGGCTCTTTATCGTCGGGCGGGTCCCATGATTTTATCCCTTCGATTACGAATCGGATGAAGCGGCGTATACTGATGAAAGGGTTGTCCGGTTCTGGGAAATCGACTTTGCTGAAAGCGTTAGGGAAAGAAGCGGAAGAACGGGGAGTCGATGTGTTATACGGCTGGTGCGGCTTAGATCCAAATAGTGTCGATCTCATATTATTTCCTGAGTTGTCTGTTTGCCTCTTTGATGCAACAAAGCCCCATGAATATGATCCAGATGGCTCTGCAGATGAATTATTGGATCTTGTTCCTTTATGTGAAGAAGATAAAGATGCCGACCAGAAAATTGAAGAAATTTCGGCTAGATATAGAGAGAAGATATTGGACGCATCCGGCTATATGCACGCATTTGCGCAGGCTGAAAGCAGAATTAGGACATTGATGGATCAGGCGATTGTTCGAGAAAAATTGGATGAAAAGGCGAAAAGGCTTACGAGCATGATCGGACTATAACGCAGCTTCCTTATGCGATTTTTTGCTTCCTGTATGATAAAATGGGGGCATCACTCGTTTGAAAGGAAGATCGCAGTGTCAAAAGTGTTAGATGCATTTCTACAAGAAAATTTACAGGAATTAAGGGACTTGGGTCTTTACAATGAAATTGATCCAGTTGAAGGCCCGAATGGCCCCATTATAAAAATTGGCGGAAAAGATTTGATCAACCTCTCTTCGAACAACTATTTAGGTCTTGCGACGGACGAGGATTTGAAAAAGTTGGCAATCGAAGCGACGGAAAAATACGGCGTTGGTGCAGGTGCTGTGCGGACAATCAACGGCACGCTTGATATTCATTTGCGATTAGAGGAAAAATTGGCGGAGTTCAAAGGAACGGAAGCTGCTATTGCCTATCAGTCCGGGTTCAACTGCAATATGGCAGCCATTTCTGCTGTTATGAATAAACAGGATGCCATCCTCTCCGATGAATTGAACCATGCTTCCATCATTGACGGGTGCAGACTTTCTGGTGCGAAAATTATCCGTGTGAAACATCAGGATATGGACGATTTGCGCGCGAAAGCGAAAGAGGCGACAGAATCGGGCCAGTACGGCAAAATCATGTATATTACAGACGGCGTATTCTCAATGGATGGAGATATTGCAAAATTACCTGAAGCTGTTGAAATTGCAAAGGAATTTGATTTGATCACATATGTGGATGACGCACATGGTTCTGGTGTAACTGGTAAAGGAAAAGGGACTGTAAAGCATTTCGGCCTTGAAAAAGAAATCGACTTCCAAATCGGTACATTATCAAAAGCGATCGGCGTAGTAGGCGGTTATGTTGCGGGAACACAAGCATTGATTGACTGGCTGAAAGTCCGCTCCCGTCCGTTTTTATTCTCCACTGCTTTACCAGCAGGCGATGTTGCAGCAATTATGGGCGCGTTGGACAAAATTATGGCTTCTACCGAGCTGCATGACAAACTTTGGGACAACGGCAATTACTTAAAAGCCGGATTGAAAAAATTAGGCTTCGACATCGGCGTTTCCGAAACACCAATCACGCCATGCATTATCGGAGAAGAAAAACTGACACAACAATTCTCCAAGCGTCTAATTGAGGAAGGCGTCTACGCAAAATCAATCGTCTTCCCAACCGTTCCAAAAGGTACAGGACGTGTACGTAACATGCCGACAGCAGCACATACAAAAGAAATGTTAGATGACGCATTGCGTATCTATGAAAAAGTAGGAAAAGAATTAGGCGTCATTTCGTAAAAGGATAAAAAAGCAGAAGCGTTGCCATTATTGGACGGCGCTTCTGCTTTTTTGTTATACCTTTTATTGCTTTTTACGATGACGGATTTTATTCGTTTTAAATAAACAAGTATTTTCCGATAAACAATAAAAAAATGCATATAATAAAGTGAAAAGGGTATAGGCAGAGGAGATAATGTAAATAGGAGTGAAGCGGGTGCATTACAACGAGAGCGTCCAACTATTACAATCGAATGGTAAGAAAGGCGCCGTCATTGTAAAGTTCAGATATGAGAAAATCAAAAAAATCATGCTCTTTATAGTGAAGGATGCTGGCATGATTTCATTTGAAGAGCTATCGGAAAAGACTTTAAGAAGATTAACGCCATTTGACGGGAATAACAAGTGGTATATGGAAGCAGTTGTAACGGATTTAGAGGCAAGGGGACTTTTGGAATGTCCTATGCACAATGGCCAACTTTTTGTGAAGTATGTAGGCTGACAACTTAATATTGGATTCGAAAGAGGCTGGGACATAACTAGCTTTAAATAAGAAAAAAGTGAAATTGAGCTCGCTCAATTTCACTTTTTTTCATTTTTTAAAGTCCCCCTTTCCTGTTGGCCGT